>JAJZFE010000177.1 GCA_021798655.1 Acidobacteriota bacterium
GAAGCACAACAACCGCAGAGCCCCGCGAGCCAGAGGCTAGCGGCGTTTCCCTACCCGGTAACTCACTCCGGATTCGTTGCAAAGAGCCTGCTCAATGGGCCCGCGCTGATTCCCCGTTCACTCGGCGGTCAGGGCCTGTCTTGCTGACGCTCCGCCGATCGCCACGTCATGGGTCGCACGACTGCGTTGGTGGCAGGCCTCTCCTATCGTCTACGCCTCCACCCACATGTCCGAGCCAATGACCGCCGCAAGCCAGACCGCGCCCACACAGTACCCTGCCGCCACATCGCTGGGATAATGCACTCCCTACACCCTGCTTACTCCAATCCCGGCCACCATCAGGAACGCCCCCACCATCAACGCCGCACAGCGCCGCCGCAACCACCAGCACGGCGTCGTTCTTCAGCCGCGCCACCACAGCAACCCCGCAGCCAGCGCCCGCACAGGCGAGGGTTGGCGGAGTTGTTGCGGTTGCTATTGACCGGTAAAGGGGTTGGGGGTGCCGGGCGTGCCGGCGGGGGGTGGGGGTGGATTGTAGGGCCGCTCGGGTTCGATGGGGCGCGCGGGGTCGGGGCCGGGGATGGGAATCTGGCCGCCGCGGAGGCCGGCGAGGATCTGGGTCTGGAAGTCGTTGGAGGCTCCCGGATTGTTGGGCAGGAAGAGGGTGTTGGTGCCGCCGCGGGTGCCGATGTCGCGGAGGGTGTCGAAGTACTGGGTGAGCAGGACAAGGGCCATTACTTCGCCGGCGGAGGAACCGGGGACGCCGTGCTGGAAGTGCTCGATGGACGCGGAGAGGCCGTCGATGATGGCCTGACGCTCGCGGGCGATGCCGTTGCCCTGGAGGGCCTTGGATTCGGCTTCGGCCTCGGCTTGCTTGACCTTGAGGATTTTTTCGGCTTCGCCGCGGGCCTGGGCGGCGACCTGGGCGCGCTGCGCGGCGTTGATGTCGTTCATGGCGGCTTTGACTTTGATGTCGGGAATGATGTCGGTAACGAGCGCAGTGAGGATGTTGAAGCCGAAGCCGGACATGATGTTGTCGAGCTCGTTTTTGACCGCAACGGAGATGCCGGATTGCTGCTCGAAGGTCTCGTCGAGGGTGAGCTTGGGGACGTGGCCGAGGATGCTGTTGAAGACGAAGGACTCAATCTGCTTTTGCGGCGCAGAGAGACGGTAGAAGGCGTCGTAGATCTTGTCGTCGAGGACTTGATACTGAACGCTGACGGGGATCTGGACGAAGACGTTGTCGTGGGTCTTGGTCTCGACGGAGAACTGGGCTTGCTTGACCTGGAGATCGACGAAGAAGACGCGCTCGGCGAAGGGGATGAGGATGTGGGGGCCGGGGCGGGTGATGCGGTCGAACTTGCCGAAGCGCTCGACGACGCCCGCGGTGAAGGTGCGCACTTGATAGTAGGTTTTGGCGATGAGGACCAGGACGAAGAGACCGATGAGGAAGATCAGGATGAAGATGAATGGCATACGTGCGCCCTTTCGCGGTACATGGCGAGGATATACCCGGTGCGGAGAGTGGATAGGCTCAAAGCTGTGTGGGCTCGTGATGGCCGGTGGAACTACAGCTCTCTCCGCTGCGCTTCGGCCCGGATGGCAGAGCTTGGGTGCGGTGATGGGTGCGCTACCCCACCCATCACGTAAATGCGCGTGATGAATGGGGCACCCGAAGTTGCAGGTCGGTCAGGCGAAGTTGATGCGGAGAGCGATGCCGAGATCGGAGGCAGCGGTGGGCGTGGAGGGGAGGGTGACGCGGAGGCCGGTGGTGTCCTGGGTGAAGCGAAGGGCGTCGGCTTCGCGGCCAAGGAGGCGGACGTCGACGGCCTTTTCGGGTTGCTGCGGGCTGTTGGTGGCGAGGGATTGGATGATGAGCTCGCTGCTGGCGGGCCAGCCCTGGACGAGGGCGTAGAGGGTTTTGCCTTTGGTGGTGAAGCGGATGTCCTGGGCGGTGAGGTCGGGCTGCTTGCCTTCGTTGGGGTCGAACTCCTTGCCGTTGGGCTTGATGACGACCTTGGTGGAGGGGCCTTCGCCGTGGATCTTCCAGGGGCGGGTGGAGTAGATGGCCTCGCCGTTGATTCCGGTCCACTGGGTGATGGCGGCGAGGATGCGGAGCTCTTCGGAGTCGGGCTCGCCGGAGGCGGGGAGTGGGACGTTGAGCAGCAGGTTGCCGTTCTTGCTGACGATGTCGACGAGCATGTCGACGACTTTCTTGGGGGTCTTGTAGGTGATGCCGAGCTTGTAGTGCCACTCGCCGATGCAGGTGTCGGTCTGCCAGGGGTGGGGATCGATCGCGTTGAGGACGCTGCGTTCGTGGTCGAGGACGCAGGAGGCGCCGTCGAGGCAGTCGGTGAGGGTCTTGCTGAAATAGACGGCTTCACTGCGGCCTTCGTAGGAGACGGGGCCTACGTTGTAGAGTTCGGCGACGGTGCCGAGGCCGTACTCGCCGAACTCGATGCCGCCGTCGGTGTAGAGGAGGTCGGGCTGGTGCTGGTCTAGGAGGTCTTTGACGCGGTTGAAGTACTGGAGCTTCCACCAGTCGGGTGCGACGCGGCCCATGTCCTGGGCGGTGTGGGCGAAGTTGGCGGGCATGCCGGCGTAAGAGTGGTAGAGGTCGGCGAAGGCGGGGTTCTGGCCGTCGTAGGGGATGTTGGCGTAGGGGCCTTTGGTGTCGGCGAGGTGGGAGGGAGCGAACCAGTCGAAGGAGTTGGAGAGATGCTCGGAGACGCCGAAGCGGAGGCCGCGCTTGCGGGCGGCGGCGGCCCAGAGGCCGACGACGTCCTTGCGCGGGCCGGAGGCGACGGAGTTCCAGCGGGGCTGATATTTAGAGTTCCAGAGGTCGTAGTTGTCGTGGTGGACGCCCATGGAGAAGAAGTATTTTGCGCCGGCCTTCTGGTAGAGATCCATAAGATGCTCGGGGTCCCATCGGTCGGCGGTGAAGAGGTGGATGAGGTCCTTGTAGCCGACCTTGGATTGCGGGCCAAAGCGCTTGAGGTGGTACTCATATTGCGCGGTGCCCTCGACGTACATGTTGCGGGCGTACCAGTCGCCGTCGCCGATGGCGGACTGCGGGCCCCAGTGAGACCAGATGCCGAACTTGGCGTCAGCGAACCAGTCGGGCGTGGTGTAGGCGCGGAGAGAGGCGCGGGTGTTGGTGAAGGGGCCGGGCGTGATGCTGAGCGGCGGCGTGGCGGGTGATTGGCCGGGAGCTTGGGCGAAGGCTTCGGGCTGTGAGAATGCACGGCGCAGGGCGAAGGCGGGAGCGGCGCTGGCGAGGAGTTGCAGGGTCTTGCGGCGGGAGAGCTTCATGGGGCGTTCCTTCGCGGAGGGGATGGCGCTGCGAGTAGAACTATATTGGTTTAGTGAACGTTTTCTCAAGCAGGGAGGGAGCCGCCGAGGGACTTGGAGCCTGCGAGCGTGGGATCAGGCGATGCGGGCGCGGGGTGGGGTCGTGCGGGACTGGATCTCGAGGAAGCACTGGATG
This sequence comes from Acidobacteriota bacterium, assembly GCA_021798655.1. The sequence continues at coordinate 3,488 of JAJZFE010000177.1, forward strand.
AGGGTGACGGCGGCGGGGGTGACGCCGGAGATGCGGCTGGCCTGGCCGAGCGTGAGCGGGCGGACGCGGTCGAGCTTTTCAACCATCTCGCGGGAGAGGCCGGAGCAGGCGCGGTAGTCGAAGGTGGGGGGGATGGCGCGGGCTTCGTCGTTGCGCAGGCGGGCCATGCTGCGCTGCTGCTGGGCGAGGTAGCCGGCGAACTTGATGGTGGTTTCGACGGTCTTGAGCTCGTTGCGGACCCAGGCTGGGAGCGTGGCTGGATAGTTGGCGGCACAGAGCGCGGCCAGCCAGGGTGCGAACTCGGGGACGGACTGCATGCGCGGAAGAAGTGTGGGTAGCAGGGACTCGATGGAGACGGAGGGGCGCTTGAGGAGTTGGGCGAAGAGGTCGCCGCGGGCGGGCGAGGCTTCGTTGGAAGCCCGTGTCTCGGAACTGAGACGTGGGGCACTCGGAGGTGCGGTGAGGAGAGAGATGTCGGGGTCGGTGAGGCGGGTGGTTTCGAGGAGGGTTTTGAAGGCGGCGGCGCGGGACTGCCTGGCTTCGAAGGCGGCGAAGGAGCGGTCGTCGATGAGACCGAGGCGGCGGCCGTCGGGGGTGAGGCGGGTGTCGGCGTTGTCGATGCGGAGGTGGAGGCGGAACTCGGCGCGCGAGGTGAACATGCGGTAGGGCTCGTCGGTGCCCTTGCTGATGAGGTCGTCGATGAGGATGCCGGTGTAGGCTTCGGTGCGGTCGAGAGTGAAGGACGCAGGGGATAGAGGATAGAGCGTAGAGGGCAGAAAAGAGCGGGCATGAAGGGCGGCGTTGATGCCGGCCATTAAGCCCTGGCAGGCGGCTTCCTCATAACCGGAGGTTCCGTTGATCTGGCCGGCGAGGTAGAGGCCCGAGAACTTCTTGACGCGGAGGGTGCGGTCGAGTTCGGTGGGGTCGATGGCGTCGTACTCGATGGCGTAGCCGGGGCGGAGCATCTCGGCGTTTTCCAGGCCGGGAATGCTGCGGACCATCGCCTGCTGGACCTCCATGGGGAGCGAGGTGGACATGCCGTTGATGTAGACCTCGTGGGTGTTGAGGCCCTCGGGCTCGAGGAAGAACTGGTGCGAGGTTTTGTCGGGGAAGCGGACGATCTTGTCTTCGATGGAGGGGCAGTAGCGCGGGCCGATGCCTTCGATCTGGCCGGTGAACATAGGGCTGCGGTGGACGTTCGCGCGAATGAGGGCGAGGGTCTCGGGGGTGGTGGTGGCGATGTGGCAGGAGATCTGGCGCAGAGGTGGAATCCATTGCGATTGTGCCGCTGCCGGTGAAGCAGATCCTTCGCTGCGCTCAGGATGACAAGTCTCTGAAAGGGTTTGCAGGGAGCGGAAGCTGAAGGGGGTGGGGTCGGTGTCGCCGGGCTGCTCCTCGAATTTGGACCAGTCGATGGTGCGGCCGTCGAGGCGGGGTGGGGTGCCGGTCTTGAGGCGGACCTGGCGGAGGCCCAGCTTCTTGAGGTTCTCGCCGAGCAGAACGGAGGCGGCTTCGCCGGAGCGGCCGGCGGAGTATTGCTGCTCGCCGCAGTGGATGAGGCCGTTGAGGAAGGTGCCAGTGGTGACGACGACGGCGCGGGCAGCGATGCGGCGGCCGTCGCGCAGGAGGACGCCGGTGATGCGGGGTGTGTGGTTTGAAGCTGCCGCAGGTTCAACTTCAGGGCTCTCCACGGCGCTGTGCTCCGGTCGGGATGACGGATCAGCGGGAGGGGCAAGAATGAGGTCGATGACTTCGGCTTGCTTGATGAAGAGGTTGGGGATGGACTCGAGTTTTTCGCGCATGCGGACGCGGTAGAGGGCCTTGTCGCACTGGGCGCGGGGGCTCCAGACGGCTGGGCCGCGGGAGGTGTTGAGGAGACGGAACTGGATACCGCAGGCGTCGGCGACTTCGCCCATGATGCCGCCGAGGGCGTCGACTTCGCGGACGAGATGGCCTTTGGCAACGCCGCCGATGGCCGGGTTGCAGGACATCTGCGCGATGAGGTCGAGGTTGAGGGTGAAGAGGGCCGTGCGCAGGCCCATGCGCGCGGCGGCCGCGGCGGCTTCGCAGCCCGCGTGGCCGGCACCGACGATGAGGACGTCAAAGTGCTCGGAGAAGGTTGGGGTGTCGGTTTGGTGGGAGAGGGACACAGAGTTCTATTTTAGAGGGTCAGTGCGGCAGGCGCGCGCCAAAGGCCCAGAGCTGAAGCCCTTTTCGCCGGGAGCATGATTCAGCGGGCTGAAGACCGCTGTTCATCCGGCACCCGGTTCGATTGCGACACCGGGGTTCGGTAGGATGGAGGGATGGTTGAGTTGAATGCGGTTGAGGCGCGGGTTTTGGGGGTGTTGATCGAGAAAGAGATCAATACGCCGGAGTACTATCCGCTGAGTTTGAATGCAGCGGTGAATGCGTGTAACCAGAAGAGCAGCCGTGAGCCGGTGATGGAGTTGAGCGAGGCCGAGGTGCGGACGGCGCTGTTTGAATTGGACCAACTGGGGCTGGTGCGGACAATTGCCGAGACGCGGGCAACGAAGTTTGAGCATCGGGTGCGGGATGTGCTGAATCTGCGGCGGGATGAGGTGGCGGTGATGTGTCTGCTGCTGCTGCGCGGGCCGCAGACCTCGGCGGAGTTGCGGGCGCGGACGGAGCGGATGTATGCGTTCGATGACAATGCGGCGGTGATGGCGACGCTGGAGCGACTGGCGGCGCGGGAGGTTTCAGGTCAGGCTGAGCCGCTGACGCAGTTGATGCCGCGGCAGCCGGGAAGCCGCGAGGCGCGGTGGGTGCATCTGCTGAGCGGGCCGGTGAGCGAGGTGGCGGTGGCTGCAGCCTCTGGAAGCGCGCGCCCTAAAGGCGAGACGCGGGGTGCGCGAGAGGATGAGGGTGACGGTGGGGTGGGGTTGGCGCAGCGGGTGGAGGCGCTGGAGGAGATGGTATTCACCCTGGAGCAGCGGCTGTTTGCGCTGGAGCAGGCTGCGGAGGCTAAGAAGCCGGAGACAGACTGAGCAGCGTTTTTTCAAGGCTGGCGGGATCTTCGACGTTGGTGGTGGCGAGGGCTCGGTCGATCTGGCGGTTGAGGCCGGTGAGGACTTTGCCGGGGCCGACTTCGATGTAATGGGTGACGCCGGATTGATGCAGAAGCCCGATGCACTCAACCCAGCGGACGGCGCCGGTGACCTGGCGGATGAGGGCGTCGCGGACGGCGTCGGCGGTGGTGAGGAGGCGGGCGTCGACGTTGGAGGCGACGGGGAAGGCGGGGTCGTGGAAGGGGATGGAGGCGAGGTGGGTGGCGAGCTGGAGCTGCGCGGGCATCATGAGCGGGCAGTGGAAGGGAGCGCTGACGGGGAGCATGACGGCGCGCTTGGCTCCGAGTTCCTTGCAGCGTTCGGCGGCGCGCTCGACGGCGGCTTTTGAGCCCGAGATGACGGTCTGGTCGGGGGAGTTGAGGTTGGCAGTGGCGACGACCTCAGGAGCGAGTTCGGCGGTGGCTGCGGCGCAGGCGGCTTCGATGTCCGCGATGGGGAGGCCGAGGATGGCGGCCATGGCGCCCTGACCGGCGGGAACGGCAGACTGCATGAACTGGCCGCGGGCGCGGACGGTGCGGACGGCGTCGGCGAAGGAGAGGGTGTGGGCGGCGACGTGGGCGGAGTACTCGCCGAGGGAGTGGCCGGCGGCGTAGTGGATGGAGAGGTGGCGCGCGCGGAGTTCGTGCTCGAGGACGCGGAGGGCGGCTATGGAGACGGTGAGGATCGCAGGCTGGGTGTGCTCGGTGAGCTTGAGGGTGTCGTCCGGGCCGTTGAAGATGATGTCAGAGAGGGAGAAACCGAGAGCGTCGTCGGCCTCTTCGAAGACGGCGCGGGCTGCGGGGTGGGCGTCGTAGAGGGCGCGGCCCATGCCAACAGATTGCGAGCCCTGGCCGGGGAAGAGGAGGGCGATGAGGGGGGTGGGTGCCGGGGTGGTGGCTGGTGTGGTCATGTGGGATCGATTCTCTTGAGATAGTTTAGCGGGTTGAGACTATTCGAGGGGGGTGGTGAGGAGGGTCTGCCGAACTTCGCCGTCAGTGAGGGTGTAGATGGCGAACTGGCGGGTGGACTGGGAGCGGAGTTCGAAGAGGAGGCTGGCGCGGTGGGTGGCGTCGGGGTCGACGGCGTCGACGAGTCGGAGCCAGGGGGTGCGGTCGAGGTGGGCGGCGTCGGTGATGGAGAGGAGGACGGGATGGAGGGTTGCTGAGGGGCCGGGCTCGGCGATGAGCGTTAGGTAGACGGGGCCGCCGGTGGCGAGCGGGGATTCGGCGGTGAAGATGAAGGTGGGCGGGCCGCCGTCGGTGAGGGTGTAGGCGGAGAGTTGCTCATTGGTGAGAATGGGCGTAGTGGCCGCGTTGTGAGGGATGTTTGCGAAGGTGGGGGTGGTGGTGTTCGCCGCGAGAGATGCCGGGGTGAGATTGTTGAAGGCGATGTAATGGGCGAGGGGCGCGAGCGCGAGGGCTTCGACGGAGCGGAGGGTCTGGGCGCGTTCGGTGGCGTTGGCCCAGGGGCGGGTGAAGGTTTGCGGGGCACGGTTGGCGGCGTCGGAGACGGCTGTGGCCTGGTGGAGATCGGGCGGAAGGGTGGCGAGTTGGGGCGTGACGTCTGCGTTGGCGGGGATGCCGCGATGCAGCGTC
>JAJZFE010000126.1 GCA_021798655.1 Acidobacteriota bacterium
CCAGGCGTGGGGAAGGCGGTGATCTCAACGTCTACGGCGAGGCCTTCGAGCGGGAGGTCGGGGTTGGCGGGTTGCCAGTCGCGCAGGGTGTGGCGAGCCTCCTCGCCCAACATGCGGTGCGGGGTGTCGGCGGCGGCGGGGAGCTGCTCGTCGCCTGCTGCTATATAGATAGTGCCGGTGATGCGCTCGTCGAGCGGGGTGACGTAGTTGCCGACAGGGGCGGCGGGGTCGCGGTGGTTGTGGGGGCGGGCGTAGTGGAAGATGCCGACGACGGTGGGGTTGCGGCGGGTGAGGACGCGGGCGATGCGGCCGGAACGACGGCCGTCACGAGCGGGCGGAGCCTCGTCGACGAGGACGAGATCGCCCTGCATGGCGCCGTTCAGCTCGTTGGGGGGGATAAAGATGTCGCCGTCGCGGGTGGTGGAGGCGGATTCCGGGCGAACAAAACCGAAGCCGTCGCGGTGGAGGTCGAGCTTGCCGCTGACGAGCCTGTCGCGTGACGACCTGACTGTGTCCTCCATGCCCCGGAAGGGGTGAAAACGGGGGGTACGTTGGTCGCTAGTGGCTACATCCGTCGGTTCATTGGGATTTCCCGGAATTGCCCAGTGATCTTCGCCGGCGCGGCGGAGTTCGCCGCGGGCGACCATGCGGGTGAGCTGCTCGACGAGGAGGCGGCGCTCGCGGCCGCCGCCCAGGCCGAGTTCGCGGACGAGCTGCTTGTAGCCGGCGCGTTGATTGGCGGAACGGGCGATTCTATTGAGCAAATCGCGGTCTGAGCGGGGATAGGGGGTTCGCGCCATCGGTTGAGTCTGCCTTGAGATGAGGATACGCGGAGCGGAGGCCGGTGGGGCGGATGCCGATGCTGAGGCGGTGTAACTGGGGAGTTAATGCCGGAAGAAGGTGGTTACTAAAAGTGGTAGTGCTCTCCCTAAATGGGAAAGTGGCGTCCATGACATAGGTAATGGTTACGGAATGGAGTAGTCGTATCCTCTTCTGACATATGGACTTAGCTTTGTTTCGCCGATACCTTCATATCAGTCAAGCAACACGACGCGACATTCTGTACCACCTAAATCTGAAGTTACCTGCCAAGGAGAAAATACCATGAAGAACAACCTCATCCGCCTCTTCGTCCTGTCCCTCACCGTTGCCGGTTTCGGCGCTGCCTCGGTTTCCGCTCATGCTCGGACGACGAACAAGGCTGCTGTTGCTCCGTCTGGGATCATGGGCTCTCAGCCTCTGTGCGCGCCCTGGGGTGGCAACACCTGCGGACTCGACTAATCCCACCTGCTGAAGCCGATTTTGATTCATCTTGCAATCCCTCGCCGATTACCATTACTATGTAGTATGCAAGTGGTAGTTACTCGGGAGATTACGACATGAGCGTAAAGATGCTTCTTGAATGCGCAGAGATCGCTGGTATTGTGGTGTGCCTCTCTGTGCTATCGGTCATGTGGCGGACGAAGCAGATCTCTAAGTTCAAAGCGCTCGCTTTGTACGTTTTGTCACTCGCAGTTCTTGAGTCGATTCAAGTACCGCTTCTATTTTTTAGGGCAGAACTTGGCATCAGCAAGATGCTTGATTACAAAATACTCTTCTACTCCTCAGAAGTTCTCTCGCTGGTCGGAGTGATTTTAGTGCTTGCAATCCTTTATGGGGTGTTTCACGAGGCAATGCGACCCTTGAAGGGTCTGCAACGCATGGGCACGATGGTCTTCAAGTGGGTCATTGCGGTATCGAGTATTCTGGGTCTGGTTATCGCGTTTGGACCACATATCCTCTCTTCTGGCAGCACTGCGGATGTTGCCTTGACTACGGTTATCGAGCGTGCACAGGAGGGCGTCAATGTTCTGATGCTTTGCCTCCTGCTGTTCGTGTGTGTAGCGATCAAGCCGCTTGGGATGACATACCGCAGCCACGTTTTCGGCGTGGCCCTAGCACTTGGCATCATCTCGGTGACGGAGTTGGTGCAGTCAGCATGGTTCTACACAGGTGCGGCTCACTCGGTCTATTCGCCGATCTACCTGTTTGGCACGGTTGGGTATCTGTGTGCGCTCGGTACGCTGGGTGTTTGGATGGCGATTCCGGAGCCGGAGCGGAAGATGATTCTGCTGCCGACGACATCGCCGTTCTTCCACTGGAACCGCATCTCCGAGGCGCTGGGTGATTCGCCTGGGCAGGTGGCGATTGGCTTCAAGCCGAGCATGATCTCGCCGATTGAGGTGAAGATGATGACCGCCATGAGCAAGGCGAAGCGCGAGCGCGAGAGTGCTGCCGCTGCTGCTGAGGTTCATGAGCAGATGGAGTCGGTTGCGGTTTCGTAAGCTGGTGATTTGTGTTTGAGGCGGACAGGGCGATGGTTGCCCTGTCCGTTTTCGTTTGCGGGGGTGGTGTGGTTCCGGGCTGTAAGAAGATGAGAGCGGTTCACGTTCAGGTATGGATGTCGTCCTATGAGACGCGCTTACAGCGCTCTGGTTCTGCCTGCCTCCTAACCTAGGCTTACGGCCCAGGCTGGTATGTGCCGCGCCTTTGGCGCTGAAACCGTGACGCTGTAGGTGTATGAGAAATGTGCTCGTGCGAGGGTTTCTCCGCTGCGCAGCGCGGTGAAGCTGCGCTGCTTCGGTCGAAACGGCATTGTTGTGGTTTGTGGGTGTGTAAGTGTGATGGATGTCGGGGCGATGTACTCTTGAGGCTGGCGAGGTGAGGAGAGTGCGATGGAGCCGGTGACGCATGTGTTGACGGGGGCGTGCCTGGCGCGGGCGGGGTTCAATCGGCGGGCGGCGTATGCGACGTTGACGATGGCCATTGCGGCGGAGATGCCGGACATCGACACGCTGTGGGGTTTGCGCGGGCCGGTGGAAGGGTTCGCGCATCATCGCGGGATCACACACACGTTGGTGGGGGTGCCGTTGGAGGCGGCGGTGCTGCTGGGTGCGGTGTATGGGCTGCACCAGTGGCGGGTGACGCGGGCGGCGCGGCTGCGGATTGGGCCGAAGTTTTCGAACAGGCCGCTGACGAAGGCCCCGGTGCGTTGGGGGTGGTTGTATGGGTGCGCGGTGGTGGCGCTGCTGAGCCATCTGCTGCTGGACTTTACGAACAACTACGGGGTGCGGCCGTTGTATCCGTTCGATACGCACTGGTATGCGGCGTCGATTGCGTTCATCTTCGATCCGGTGATGTTTGGTCTGCTGGTGCTGGCGCTGGTGGTGCCGTCGCTGTTCGGGCTGGTGAGTGCGGAGGTGGGAGCGAAGCGGCAGGTGTTTCGGGGGCGCGGGCTGGCGATTGCGGCGCTGGCGTGCATCGGCTGCTGGTGGGGGCTGCGGTATGTGGAGCACGCGCGGGCGGTGGCGATTGCGATGGTGCAGAGCTATGAGCAGGCTCAGGCTCCGGTGGCGGCGCCGGTGGTTGCTGCGGAGACGCCGGCTGACGCTGCCGATGCAGCAGGCAGCGACGCGGCGACGACCGAGCCGGCGACGGCGACGGATGGAAGTGTGGCGGCTGCGAGCGGCGAGGCTGCGACTGCGACGGTTGCACAGCCCGCCGAGATGGTGCAGCCCGAGCCGGTGGTGCTGTCGGTGCAGCGGGCGCTGGCGAGCCCGTCTCCGGTCAACCCGTTTCGTTGGTCGGTGGCGATGGACTATGGCCCGTTGATCCAGCTGGCGACGATGGATGCGCGGTCGGGTGCGATGACGACGAGCGAGGTGACGTATACCAAGCCGCAGCGCGATGCGGTGATTGCCGCAGCGGAGGCGAGTTCGCTGGGGCGGGTGTACCTGGACTGGTCGGAAATGCCGATCGTGACCGAGGAGGAGCCGGCGGTGGGTGCGACACCGGCGACGGCGCGGAAGGTGACGTTGCGGGATGCGCGATTTATGGGTGAGGACATGCTGCAGATGTTGACCGGCACGACTCCGCTGACCGCAGTGGTGACGGTGAATGCGGAGGGCCGGGTGGTGCGGCAGGCGCTGGACGGGCGGGTGCAGCGGCACTTTCCGGTGCTGATGACGGACCTGAGCCGACCTTAGCTTCCGTTACAATGGCAGCAGGTGCTGCGTGCGCCGACTTTCTGCGTCAGTAAAGGCCCAACGATTATGGTGGCAATCCTCGTACTTCTGCTGGCTGCGCTGAGCCGCCTGATCCCGCATGTGAACCACGCGGTTGCGTTCAACTTTACGGCGGTGGGCGCGGGCCTGCTGTTCTTCGGGTCGCGGCGTCCGCGCTGGCAGGCGGTGCTGGCGGTGGCGGTGATGGCGACGATGGATGCCTACCTGACGACGCGGGTGTATGGCTACGCGTTCCATGTGCGCGAGTACCTGGTGACGTGGGCGTGGTACGCGGGCGTGTGCCTGACGGGCAGCGCGCTGCTGCGCAAGGTGACGGCGCTGCGCGTGGCTGCGGGCGTGCTGACTTCGGCGACGAGCTTTTTTGTGCTGAGCAACTTTGCAGTCTGGGCCAGCGGCGGGATGTATGCACACAGCGCGGCGGGGCTGGTGAGCTGCTATGTTGCGGCGCTGCCGTTCTATGCGAATGATCTGCTGTCGACGGGGATGGTGGCGGCGGTGCTGTTTGGAGTGCCGGTGCTGGCGGCGAAGATGAGCGAGACGGCGGAGCAGCCCGTCTCGTAAGGGGCGCGGGTGGGAGTGGACGCAGGTCTGAGGTGCGTACGACGCTCGAACTTTCCTGACAAAGAGACCCTCGGCCGATGCTTGAGCGAGCGCGGCTAAGCTGTAGTCGGGAACTTTCTGGTATTGGCTTCGTATTCTTGATTGGCTGAATGTTCAGTCGAACCTTGGGGTGCCCGCTATGACCGAAAGTCGCGTTTGTCGAAGTCTGTTTGTGTCAACTGTTCTATTTATTTCCGCGCTTGGCATTCGCGCGCAAACTGTAACGCCGCAGAATCAGCCGGACGCCACGATTGAGGTGGCTGTCGTAAGGCCCCATCCTGCAGCGGTGATGCATAACAACTTCAGCTTTAAGGGGAATAGCTTCGAATTGGAGGATCAGCCCTTGCTGATGCTGATTGCGTTTGCGTATTCGCTGAACGCACGGCAGATCGTGGATGCTCCCGGATGGGTGGCAGAGAAGCACTGGGACATCAGTGGGACGACGAACCTGACTGCTGACGCAACGTTTCCGCAGGAGCAGCAACTGGTGCGTGAACTCTTGAAGGAACGCTTCGGGCTGCAATTTCATCGTGAGAAGCGTGAGATGTCAGCCTATGCGCTTCAGGTAGTCAAGGGGCGGGCAAAGTTGACACCTGCAGCAGATCCGAGTGTGCAGCCACTGGAGTGGACGCAGGGCCATGACGGGCAGAGAACCGAGAACTACAGAAGCAGTACGATGACGGATTTTATTCTGATTAAGCAGCTATTCATGGATCGGCCGCTAGTCGATCAGACAGGACTGACGGGGCGATACGACTTCAAACTGACATACTCCTTTGGCGATGCACCAAATATGGACGCCGATGCAGATGCGCCTCCGACGCAGTTCACGGCGATCAAGGAGCAGTTAGGGCTACAGTTTGAGCCGGTAAAGGCACCGGTTGAGGCCCTTGTGATTGACACCATCGGCGCGCCGACAGCGAATTAGTGCGAGTGGGCCGTCCGTTGGGGCGGCCTTTTTGTTGCGGTTCGGCGATGTGGTTCGGCTATCCTGATGAGATGACGAGGGCTTTGCTGGCGGGGCGGCGCGCGGTGGTGGTGACGGTGAGCGACCGCTGCCATCGAGGGGAGCAGGTGGATGCGTCGGGGCCGGCGGTGGTGGCGGTGCTGGCGGAGGCCGGGGCAGAGGTGGCTGAGTTGCTGGTGCTGCCGGACGAGCGGCCGCTGCTGGAGGCTGCGCTGCGTGCGGCGGCGGCGCGGACGGATTTGATTGTGACGACGGGCGGCACGGGGCTGGCGGAGCGGGACGTGACTCCCGAGGCGACGCTGGCGGTGTGCGATCGGCTGGTGCCGGGGCTGGCTGAAGTGATGCGTCAGGATGGGATGACGCGGACGCCGTTTGCGGCGTTGAGCCGCGGTGTGTGTGGGGTGTGCGGGCGTGCGCTGGTGCTGAACGTGCCGGGGAGTCCGGCGGGGGCGCGGAGTTCGCTGCTGGCGGTGCTGCCGCTGCTGGGCCATGCGTTGGACCTGCTGGCGGGGAAGACGGAGCACGTGCCGGCAGTGGAGTAACGTGGCTGTCGCATGAGTGGCGGTAGAATGGAGTTACACGTGAAACTGGGACCTCTCGCACTACTGCACAAATTTTCGGCTACGTTGTTTGCTGTCCTGAAGCCCCTGGGGGTTTGGGGGGTGGGCGGGCTGGCGCTGCTGGACTCGGCGCTGATTCCGATTCCGGGGTCGATGGACAGCGTGATTGTGGGGTACGTCCACGCGCAGCCGCACAAGTTTCTGCTGTATTGCCTGATGGCTGCGGGGGCCTCGACGCTGGGGTCGCTGGTGCCGTTCTACCTGGGGCGTGCGGGCGGGGAGTTGTTCCTGCTGAAGCGGGTGGATCGCGAGCGGTATGAGCGGATGCGCGACCGCTTTGAGCGGCAGGAGTTTTTTGCGATTCTGATTCCGTCGCTGGGGCCGCCGCCGACGCCGCTGAAGGTGTTTCAGTTTGCAGCTGGCGTGTTTGAGATGCGGACTGCGCCGTTTCTGCTGGCGACGTTTTGCGGAAAGGTGACGCAGTACACGGCGTTCGCGCTGCTGACGATCTGGTTTGGGCCGGCGCTGGTGCATGAGCTGCGCGAGGCGGTGAAGGACCATCGGAGCGTGGTGGTGAGCGTTTCGGTCGCGGCGCTGCTGTGGCTGGCGTTCTATGTGGTGCGGAAGGTGTTCGACCGGCGCAAAGGCGAAGCGCTGCCGGGCGAGTAGCCGGGGTACCCCCTACCCCCCCCTATTTTTGCTTGATCTCTGGAATCAACGAGTTACGCGGTGTTGTGGCTGCAAAATATTGATTGCAGAGATTTTAGGGGCATAATATTCAAAAGATTGGGGTTACGGGTGGATTGGCTGTAAGCTGTTGATTGCAGATGGCTTACGGCTATAATATTCAAACGATTGGGGTTAGGGTCGTTTGCTTTCCAAGGCCGTTGTGCCGAAGCGAGGAAGACGCAGATTCCCTTCGGGAATGACAAGCAAAGGGGGATGAGTCCAAGCAGATTCCTCCGCTGCGCTACGGGATGACAAGATCCTAAAGCATGGGCGACTAGACCTTGGAGAAAACGGCTTTCGTGGTTGGGGTGGGCTGGGTTGGGGAGTCGGTTTTGAGTTTTGAGTTGCCAGTTTTCAGTTGCCCGTTGCCGGTGCTTGCCCTATTTCTATTGTAGCGAGTGGCGTGGGGTGAATGTGTTTTTTGTTTTGAGGGGGTAAGGTGTTGGCGGGGAGTGGGTTATGGGTTTTGGGTGAGGGGTTGGGGGTTGACAGGGGGAGTTTGGCGGGAAATTCGCGAGAAAAAAATCCAGGGGCTTGTTCAGCTACGAGAGAGGAGATAGGGAGAGAGGAGAGAGCGGACGCAGATTCCCTGCCGGAGTGACGAACAAAGACAGGTAATAGCAAGTGAAAAGACGCTGGTTCCCTGCGGGTGAGAGGCCGTGGAAGGGCTGAAGGCGTCGGGTTTGCTTCGGTTGCACTGGGTTCGCGATGAGGGAGCTGTGGCGAGGCGGTTGTGATGAGAGAATGTGTTGAGCCGGTTTTGAGACTGAGACTGGTGCGGCGCAACATTCCTGCTGGAAGAAGCGTCAGAGACCCTAGTACCCGATGCCGACGAGCACCCATCCGCCAGACCCAAATCGTATTGACGCAGAGACCGAGCCGCAGACGCAGCCGGTAGAGACGAGTTTTGCCGTGGCACCGCAGGGTGCCGACGGGCAGTTGCATGTGGTGCCGCCGACGCCGCAGCCGAGCGGGCCGGTGCGCATCCGCACGAGCCGCTACGGCGAGCTCGACGAGCATGAGCTGATACACATGCTCGACTCGATTGAGGACGAGCTGGCGCGGCGGCGGTTTCGCGAGTCGCTGTACATCTCGTTCTTCGTCTGCGTGGCGCTGGCGTGGATGCTG
>JAJZFE010000173.1 GCA_021798655.1 Acidobacteriota bacterium
TTTTGGAGCGCTCTTGTAGGATGGCTGGCTATGAGAGTTCTTCGCAGTCTGGTAGCGGTGGGTCTGGCTGGCCTGGTTTCGCTGGGTGTTGCGCAGCAGGCGGCGACGGTGCGGGTGGACCTCGGTCAGTCGCAGGGGCCGTGGAAGCCGATCACGAACTGGTTCGGCTATGACGAGCTGAACTACACGACGACGGCGCATGGCGGCGAGCTGCTGCGGGAGCTGGCGCAGACCAGTCCGCTGCCGGTGTACATTCGCGCGCACCACCTGCTGACCAGCGGGGATGGCAGGTCGGCGCTGAAGTGGGGCTCGACGAACGTGTATACGGTGGATGCGGCGGGCCGAGCGGTGTATGACTTCACGATCGTGGACCGGACGTTCGATGCGTGGCTGGCGGCGGGGGTGCGGCCGATGGTGGAGCTGGGGTTCATGCCGGAGGCGATGGCGTCGGGGACGAATGCGTACTACCTGGCGTATCCGCATACGATTGAGGGGTCGGTGCAGAGCCCGCCGAAGGACTATGCGGCGTGGGGAGAGCTGTGCCGCCGGCTGGTGGCGCACCTGGTGGAGCGGTATGGGGCCGAGCGGGTGAGCACGTGGTACTTCGAGGTGTGGAACGAGCCGAATATTCCGTACTGGCATGGCACGGAGGCCGAGTACCTGCGGCTGTATGACTATGCGGTGGCGGGGGTTCGGAGCGCGCTGCCGGGGGCGCGGGTGGGCGGGCCGGCGACGACGAGCCCGCGGTCGAAGCAGGCGGCGGAGTTTCTGGACGGCTTCCTGAAGCATGTGGCGAAGGACAGGAGCGCTGCGACGGGTGGGGCGGTTCCGCTGGACTTTATCAGCTTCCACATCAAGGGGTCGCCGACGCTGGTGCAGGCGGCGGGCGCGGTGCCGCATGTGCGGATGGGGCTGGACAAGGAGCTGACGGATGCGGACCGCGGGTTCGCGCTGATTGCGGGCTATCCGCAGTTCAGGGCGCTGCCGATCATTTTGTCGGAGGCGGACCCGGAGGGCTGCGCGGCGTGCTCGGCGAAGGAGAACCCGGCGAACGGCTATCGCAACGGGCCGCTGTATGCGGCGTACACGGCGGCGACGATGAAGGCGCTGCTGGAGCTGCAGGACAAGTACCAGGTGAACCTGCTGGGAATGCTGAGCTGGTCGTTCGAGTTTGAAGACCGCGCGTACTTTGAGGGCTTTCGGACGCTGGCGACGAACGGGGTGGACAAGCCGGTGCTGAACGTGTTTCGGATGGCCGGGCAGATGGCGGGGGAGCGGGTGGCGGCGACGAGCAGCGCGGCGACTTCGCTGGATGCGTTGCTGCGTGAGGGCGCTCCGGCTGCGGAGGTGGATGCGCTGGCGACGCGGCAGGGGAGCAGTGCGCGGGTGATGCTGTGGAGCTATCGCGATGACGACCTGCGCGATGACGACCTGCAGCAGCAGCCGGCGACGGCGGTGACGGTGGAGATTGCAGGGCTTCCGAAGGCGGCGCGGAGCGTGCGTGTGGAGGCGTTCACGATCGATGGGACGCACTCGAACGCGTATGCGCGATGGCTGGGGATGGGGAGTCCGCAGCAGCCGACGGCGGCGCAGTATGCGGAGTTGAAGCGCGCCGGGGGCCTGCAGGCGCAGGGAGGGGCGATGGAGTTGCGGGCGAGCCACGGGCGCGTGACGGTGCCGGCGAGCCTGGCGGGGCAGGCGACGACGCTGCTGCGGGTGATCTGGTAGGGGCAACAGCGAATCGGCGGGAAAGTGTCGCGGCCTGCTCACGTTCGGCGGCGGCGGTGCGTCTATGGAAGTGTAGTTACCCTGACTCCGGAGTCAGACACAGATATGAGCAGCAGCGACGCGATCGTAATGGCGCGCGAGGGAGTGCCGCAGGGCCTTCGTCGCATGAGTCCCTTTGCGCTGGGCCTTTTGGAGACGGACGGCGCGGCCGTGGCGGTACAATCAACCGCAGCGATGCCACGGACAGCGGCACAGACCGGATTGCGCGGGAAGCTGAGCGCGGAGCAGATAGAGGCTCGGCAGCAGCAACGCGCCGAAGACGACGACCTGATTCGGGCGGCGCAGGCCGGCGAGCGGACGGCGTTCGATGCGCTGGTGCGGCGGTACGACCGCAGCGTGCTGCGGCTGGCGCTGCACATGCTGAACAATGAGCAGGACGCGCAGGACGTGCACCAGGAGGCGTTCATCAAGGCGTATCGGCACCTGTCGAACTTCCGGTTCGAGTGCTCGTTTTATACGTGGCTGTACCGGATTGTGACGAACCTGTGCCTGGACCAGCTGCGGCGGCGGAAGAGCCGGAAGGAAGACCCGGCGACGGTGCTGGATGCGTCGGGCGATGAGCTGGACCTGATGGCGAATGTGCAGGATGAGCGCGCGATGGCCAATCCGGCGAGAGAGCTGGAGCGCAAGACGATGGGCGTGGCGATCCAGGGCGCGCTGGACGAGCTGACGCCGCGGGAACGGATGGTGTTTGAGCTGAAGCACTACCAGGGGCTGAAGCTGCGGACGATCGGCGAGATGCTGTCGACGACCGAAGAGACAGCCAAGAACACGTTGTTCCGGGCGACGCGGAAGCTGCGCGCACGGCTGGCAGAGGTGAGGTAGTTCCAGGTGCCAGGTTCCAGGTTCTAGCTAGAGGCTAGGAGCTAGAAGCTGGGAGCTAGGAGCTGAAGAGTGCAGCCTGACGCGGATGGCCGAGGTTTGGCGACGGACAGTTGGGCGCAGGGACGGATTTTTTGAGGCTGGTTTCGAGGTACGCAGATGAAGTGTGAGAACGCACAACAGAACATTCTTCTCGCGCAGTATGGCGAGCTGCCGGATGAGTTGCAGTTGGTCCTGGAGCAGCACCTGAATCTGTGCGAGGACTGTCGCCGGGAGTGGAACGCGGTGCTGGCCTTGCAGGAGGACCTGGCGCTGCTGCCGATGGTGGAGCCTTCGCCGAACCTGCTGGCGGCATCCCGAATGCGGTTGGATGAGGCGCTGGATGCGATGCCGGAGCGCAGCGTGGGACAGCGGTTCCGGGGCAATGCGTTTCGCTGGCTGGGCTTGATGCAGGGTGCGCCGGCGCTGGCGACGCTGCTGGTCGGGATGGGCTTCATTGGCGGGAACTTTGTGGCGCGGTACCAGGCGGCGAGCGTGGCCAAGCTGCCGACGCCGGTGATTGTAACCAGCCCGAGCGGCGGCGCGGTGGCCAGCGTAAGCGGGATTGTGCAGACGCCGAACCCGGGCATCGTGCAGGTGAAGTACAACCGGCTGGTGCCGGAGACGATGCAGGGATCGCTGGACGATCCGCAGATTCGGCAGCTGCTGATGCTGGGCACGCAGCTGGCGGAGAACAACGACGTGCACGCGACGAGCGTGAGCCTGATGGCGGACGAGTGTCGTACGACGCACAACTGCGGCAGCAGCGCGGAGGGCAAGAGCCAGATGCGGACGGCGCTGTTGACCGAGCTGCGCTACAACAGCAGCGCGGCGGTGCGGCGGAAGGCGCTGGACGGGCTACAGCCGTATGTAGCCGAGGACGAGCAGGTGCGCGATGCGGTGCTGGATGCGCTGATGCGGGACAAGAGCGCGGAGGTGCGGCAGGAGGCGGTGTCGATGCTGCAGCCGGTGGAGGGGGATTCGAGCGTGCGGCAGGTGCTGCGTACGGTGTCGTCGCAGGACGCGAACCCGGCGATACGGAATGCGTCGTTCCAGGTGCTGCAGGGCGCAGCCAACATCGAGTAGGCGCGGCGAGCGAGTGGCGATGGGGCGCAGAGTCGAGATCGGAGTGGTGCTGGTGGGGCTGCTGGGGTGTGTTCCGGCGGCGCTGGCGATGGGTGGCGCCAAGGGGGTCCATGGCGCGGCGCATGGAGCGGTGTCGCATCCGCCAGGGTATCTCGGCGTGGGGTTTCATGATGCGGGCGGGCATGGCGTGGAGGTCGTGGTGGTGGACCATGACGGGCCGGCGGGCAAGGCGGGGCTGCGTCCGCATGACGTGTTGCTGAGCCTGAACGGGCAGGCGATTGTGAGCTCGGACGCGCTGAGCCGGATGATCCACGAGACGACGCCGGGGGTGATGGTGACGCTGGTGGTGCAGCGCGAGGCGCAGACGCTGAAGGTGACGGTGCAGATCGCCAACCGGCAGGTGGTGGAGCGGGATGTGCGCGCGCGGGTGGAGGCCGATGCCGCTGCGACGCCGCCGGAGGCCGATCCGCCGGTGATGGAGTTTGTGACCGAGGACGCGACGGTGGATACGGTGGGCGACGTGCCGGGGCCCGCTGCGCCGATGGGCAAGGTTGCAGGCAGGTCGGGGAGTGATCGCAGCTTTATCGGGTCGGTGCTGCGGTTTGCGCCGTTTACGGGGCTGGCGCTGCAGACGATGGGTCCGCAGCTGGCGGAGTTCTTTGGCGACGCGCAGGGCTATGGCCTGCTGGTGCAGCGGGTCTCGCCGAACTCGCCGGCCGCGTTCTGCGGGCTGCGCGCCGGGGATGTGCTGCTGCAGGCCGATGCGAAGCCGCTGAAGTCGGCTTCGGACTGGAGCAAGCGGCTGAAGGCGGCGTCGGGACAGGGGATGTCGCTGACGGTGCTGCGCGAGCACCACGAGATGACCGTGATGCTGATGCCGGAGCCGCGGAAACACTCCTGAGGCGGTGAGCAGTGGTGCAGGAAGACGGGTGTCAGGCTTCAGGTTTGAGCCGTCAGCCATGAGCCATCCGTTTCCAGTTTTCCGGTTGCCAGTTGGTGCTTGTGAGCGGGTGCGGTGGTTTTATTTGACGACGGCGGCGGGCTTGCCTTCCTGGACGTAGTTTTTGTTCCAGGCGGGGATCTCGACGACGTAGGTGCCGGGTTTTTCGATGACGCACTGGCAGCCGAGGCGGCTGTTGAGCTGCAGGCCGGGGGAGAGTTCGAGGCGGTCGAGTTCGAGGTCTTCGGCTTCGGAGAGGCCCTCGGCGCCCTGTTTCACGTGGATGTGGCAGGTGGTGCAGGCGGAGACGCCGCCACAGGCGTGGTCGAGGAAGATGCCGTAGTTTTCGGCGACGTCGAGGAAGCTGTTGGGCAGGCCGTGGCCGTCGTAGGGCATGGTGTCGTAGACGAACTCGACGGTCTTGTTTTCGGGCTGGAAGGTGACGCGGACGACGTTGTCGGCGGGGGGCTTGGAGAGGTCGACTTCGGGGAGCGGGGTGTGATCGGACATGGCTCTTTCAGTTTAGTGCGTGCGGGGTGATTGTGCGGCGGCGGGGAGCGGGGGAGGGTGGTGGCGGCGAAGTAAGCGTTTACTGTGAGGCGGCGTCTCTGGTAGAAAGGCCCATGCGAATTTCGACGATGGCGGGCAGGCGAGGCTTTGGAGTGCTGGGTGCGGTGCTGGTGCTGGGTTGCGCTGCGGCTGCGACGGGGCAGGAGACGAAACTGGTGCTGCATCGCGAGGGCCGGACGATTGTGCTGGAGCCGTATGCGCCGAACGTGCTGCGGGTGACGCTGAGCCGGGATGAGGCGATGGCCGAGGCTGGGCCGGGCTATGGCGTGGTGGGCAAGCCTGCGATGCAGGGCTGGACGACGGTGAAGCAAGCGGACGGCGGCGAGGAGTTTCGGTCGGGCAGGCTGGTGGTGCATGTGGTGGCGGCGGACGTTGCGGCGTCGGAGCTGCCGCGTACGATGCCGCTCGATGCGTTGAACCAGAGCCTGCGCGACCACTACTTTGGCAAGCCGGGCCGGCCGGCCGGCGACGATGCGCTGACGATTACGACGACCGGCGGAAAGCAGTTGCTGACGATGCGGAACTGGTCGATGCGGGCCAACGCGGCAACCGAGGCAGTCAAAGACGCGGGATCGCGCGTGACGGCGACGTTCGATGCGCCGGCGGGGGAGCACTACTACGGGCTGGGGCAGCAGCAGAAGGGCTTCCTGGACCTGCGCGACCACCGGATCGACTGCTGGCACGACTATGGAGCGATTGGCGGGGAGGATGTGTGTGTGCCGTTCATGGTGTCGAGCGGCGGGTACGGGCTGGTGTGGGACAACCCCTCGAAGACGACTATCGACCTGGGCTTCAACGGACGGAATGTGTGGTCGTCGGAGATTGGAGACCGGGTTTCGTTCTTTGTGATTGCGGGGGAGACGACGGACGAGATCTATGAAGGGTATCGGCTGCTGACGGGCGTGACGCACCTGCTGCCGAAGGCGACCTATGGGTACATCCAGAGCAAGGCGATCTATCCGACGCAGGAGCAGCTGCTGGCGGTGGCGAAGGGATATCGTGAGCGGCAGCTACCGCTGGATGTGCTGGTGGTGGACTTTCTGAACATGACGCGGCAGGGCGAGATGGACCTTGACCCGGCGCGGTGGCCGGACCCTGCGGCGATGAACGACCAGCTCCATGCGATGGGCGTGCGGACGATGCTGAGCGTGTGGCCGCACTACGCGGAGGGCACGCAGTTTTAGGGCTTGCTGCGGGCGAAGGGATGGCTGATCCACGATGCGGCGGGTGTGCCGGATGGAGGCGGGTTCAAGAGCGTGATTGGGCCCAACATCGACACGACGAACCCGGAGGCGGCGCGGTGGTTCTGGGAGCAGGTGCGCGACCGGTACATCAAGCCGGACCACTTCGACTATGTGTGGCTGGATGAGACGGAGCCGGACATCGACCCGGCGAAGGACGAGTACTGGATCGGGTCGGGGGCGCGGTACTACAACGCGTATCCGCTGTTTCATACAGCGTCGGTGTATGAGGGCTTTCGGCGAGACTTTGGCGATAGCCGGCGGGTGATGATCCTGGCGCGGGCGGCGTACCTGGGCGCGCAGCGGAATGGGACGGTGATGTGGTCGAGCGACGTGATGGCGACGTGGGACTCGCTGCAGCGGTCGGTGCCGGCGGGGTTGAACGCGACGGCGACGGGGATTCCGTACTGGGACACCGATATCGCCGGGTTCTTTTCGCCGGCGACGGATGCGAGCTACAGGCCGGAGCACAAGCCGCTGATCGATGCCGGTGATGCGAAGGCGATGGTGGGAGACTACGTGGATTATCCGGAGCTGTTTGTGCGGTGGTTCGAGTGGGGCGCGTTCCAGCCGGTGATGCGCGCGCACGGCGAACGCGAGCACAACGAGGTGTGGGCGTATGGCAAGGAGGCTGAGCCGATTCTGGCGAAGTATCTGCGGCTGCGCTATGCGCTGATGCCGTACACGTACTCGCTGGGTTATCGGAGCTATCAGACAGGAGCGCCGTTCATGCGGGCGCTGTTCATGGACTTTCCGGGCGATCCGAAGGTGGCAGATCTGCGCGATGAGTATATGTTCGGGCCGGCGTTCCTGGTGGCTCCTGTGACGGAGCAGGGTGCGACGGAGCGGACGGTGTATCTGCCGGCGGGTTGCGACTGGTACAACTACTGGACGAACGAGCGGCTGAAGGGCGGGCAGACGGTGAGGGTGCAGGCACCGATCGATACACTGCCGCTGTTTGTGCGTGCGGGGTCGATTGTGCCGATGGGTTCGGCGGTGAGCAGCACGGCCGAGCCGCAGAAGATTGAAGCGGTGCGGGTGTATCCGGGCGCCGATGCGAGCTTTACGCTGTTCTCGGACGATGGGACGACGTATGGGTATGAGCAGGGCGGCGGCGCGATCACGACGCTGCACTGGGACGATGCCGCGCACAAGCTGACGCACGTGGGTGCGGCGGCGTGGAGCGGCGCAGATGCTGCGGTGGTGAAGGTGGTGGCGCGGCGCTAGGCTTCGGTGGAGTTGGCGGGTGCGGCGGCCTCTTCGAACTCGGCTTTTTTGAAGGCGTGGGGGGCGGTGGGGGCTGCGCCTTTGGCGGCGATGTCTTCGCCGGCGGAGGCCATGGTCTTGCCGCCGAGAGCGCCGGTGACGGCGGAGTCCATCATGATCTCGGCGAAGCGGCGGGTGGCCTTGTCGAGCTGGTCGATGCCTTTGCGGATGACCTTGTAGTCGCCGCCTTTGAGGGCGTTCTGCAGCTCCAGCTC
>JAJZFE010000428.1 GCA_021798655.1 Acidobacteriota bacterium
AGATCGCCGCCGCCATCCCTGCCTACTACCCCGCCGTCCCGCAGCTCTACGTCGACGTAGACCGCGAGAAGGTCGCCCAGCAGCAGGTGCAGCTCTCGGACGTCTACCAGACCATGCAGGCCTTCCTCGGCGGCTCGCTCGTCAACTACTTCAACCGCTTCGGCCGCCAGTGGCAGACCTACATCGAAGCCGAGGGCGACTCGCGCACGAACATCGACAACATCGGTCAGTTCTACGTCACCGCTGCCAACGGCAACCGCGTCCCGCTCAGCGCCGTCACCACCGTCCGCCGCACCACCGGGCCGGAGTTCACCACGCGCTTCAACGAGTACGAGGCAGCCCAGCTCACCATCGTCGGCGCGCCCGGCTACAGCTCCGGACAGGTGATGAAGGCCCTCGAAGACACCTTCGCCCAAACGATGCCCAAAGGCATGGGCTACGACTACCAGGGCATGAGCTTCCAGGAGAAGAAGGCCCAGCAGGGCGTTCCCGCCTGGGTCGTCTTCGCGCTCTCCGTGCTGCTCTGCTTCCTCATCCTCGCCGCGCAGTATGAGAGCTGGTCGCTGCCCTTCGGCGTGCTGCTCAGCACTCCCATCGCCATCTTCGGCGCCTACCTCGCCCTCAGCCTGCGCCATCTTGAAAACGATGTCTACGCGCAGATCGGCCTCGTCATGCTCATCGGCCTCTCTGCCAAGAACGCCATCCTCATCGTCGAGTTCGCCAAGGACGAGTACCAGAAGGGCGAGACGATCTTCCAGGCTGCGATGGGTGCCGCGCGTCTCCGCTTCCGGCCCATCCTGATGACGGCCTTCGCCTTCATCCTGGGCTGCGTGCCGCTCTGGTTCGCCACCGGCGCCGGCGGCGTCTCCCGGCAGATCCTCGGCACCGTCGTCATCGGCGGAATGCTGGCGGCTACGCTCATCGCCATCTTCCTCATCCCGGTCACCTTCTCGCTCGCCGAGCGCGTCGCCCAGCGCTTCAGCGGCACGCACAACGCCAGCCTCGACTCCGACCACGACGCCGGCCCGCCCAAAGACACCAAGCACCATCAAGGAGGTGCCGCATGAAGCTCATCCCCGCACTCTCCACGCTCGCACTCGCTACGCTCGCCGTCTCCGGCTGCAAGGTCGGCCCCAACTACAAGCGACCCGTCGTGAACACGCCCGCCAGCTACCGCGGCGCGCTCGCTCCCGAGGCCACCGCCTCGACGGACCCCAACGCTGCGGCATCAGCTGGCGCACAGCCTGCTGCCGTTCCGCCTGCTGCCGTTCCCCTTGGCGCGCAGAAGTGGAACACCGTCTTCGTCGATCCCGTTCTCCAGGCCCTCATCACCGAGGCGCTCAAGAACAACTACGACGTCAAGATCGCCGCCGACCGAGTCCTCCAGGAGCAGGCCGCCGTCGGCGTCACCCGCGCCAACCAGATGCCCACCCTCTCCGGCGGCGCCAGCTACGACGTGCTCTCGCTGCCCGGCGGCCTGCTCGGCAACAGCAACAACAACTCCGGCTCCGGCTCCAGCAGCAACAACAACCGCACCAACATCTACGCCGGCGGCTTCACCGCCTCCGCCGCCTGGAACCTCGACTTCTGGGGCCAGTACAGCCGCATGACCGAGGCCCAGCGCGCCGAGTACCGCGCCTCCCAGTGGGCCCAGCAGACCACCTACTCCACCCTCATCGACGAGGTCGTCACCGACTACTACCAGCTCCGCTCGCTCGACGCCCAGCTCGCCGTCACCCGCCAGACCATCGACGCGCGCAAGCAGTCGCTCGACCTCACCAACACCCTCGAACAGGGCGGCAGCGGCACACTCGCCGACGTTCGCCAGGCCGAAGAGCTCTACGAGACCGCTCAGGCTCAGGTTCCCGCGCTGGAACAGCAGATCGAGCAGACCGAAAACAACCTCGGCCTGCTGCTGGGCCGCAACCCCGGCCCCATCCTGCGCGATGTCACCGCCTCGCCCGACATCCTCGCCCACGCCGCCCACCCCGTCGACGTGCCCGTCGGACTGCCCTCCGAGCTGCTCGAACGCCGCCCCGACATCCGCCGCGCCGAAGAGCTGCTCGTCCAGGCCAACGCCAACATCGGCGCCGCCCGCGCGCAGTTCTTCCCCTCGCTGGGGCTCACGGCCTACGGCGGCACCTCCAGCTCGCAGTTCAAAAAGATCTTCGACAGCGGCAACATCTTCTACTACGTCGCCGGTTCGCTGTCTGAGCCCATCTTCGACGGCGGCAAGATCCGCAACAACTACCGCGAGGTCCAGGCCCGTCACCAGGAGCTGCTCGACACCTACCAGCAGACCATCGCCGGCGCCTTCCGCGATGTCTCCAACGCGCTCGTCGCCTACAACAAATCCCGCGAGTACCGCCAGCATCAGGAGCAGCTCGTCACCGCCTCCACCGACGGTGTCCGGCTGGCCCGGATGCGCTATCAGGCCGGCGCCACCAGCTACCTCGAAGTGCTCACCAACGACACCACGCTCTACAACGCTCAGCTCACGCTGGCCACCGCGCAGCAGCAGGAAGCACAGGCCCTCGTCCAGCTCTACAACGCACTCGGCGGCGGCTGGTAAATCGGACAACCAGCTAGGAGTCGCGTGCGCTGTGATCGCCGTGATCCTGCTCTCTGCTTAGGGCACCTCTACGGTTCGATACGCGGGCAATGCCCCTTGTCGGGCGCAGATCACGGCTCAGCAGATCTGCGAGACGCACTCCTCGCGTTGGATCGAGCCACCGATTGATAGCGGCGTGTGAGGTCGTTGCGTGGCAGAAGTTGCGTGGCAGAAGTTGCGTGGCAGAAGTTGCGTGGCAGAAGTTGATAACCGCTCTATAGAACAGAGCCACTTCACCGAAGTCACCGGCCAGTTCGACACAACGCAAACAACCGACGAGATGTTGATGGAGCACCGAGTGGGGGTCGAACCCACGAATACTGGTTTTGCAGACCAGCGCGTTAGCCACTTCGCCATCGGTGCCCGTGTTGCAACTTCGTGCTGTCCGCCGTGCGCCAACACCCCCTTGGCGCACGGCCGGCAGACTTACCCTTACTTCGGCTGTGCCGTCGTGCGCAGGTAGGGCTTCACCGTCTTGTAGCCGGGGAAGATCTTGTCTGCCTCTTCGTTCGACACGGCGCCGGTGATGATCACGTCCTCGCCCGGCTTCCAGTTCGCCGGCGTCGCCACCTTGTACTTTGCGGTCAGCTGCATCGAGTCCAGCACGCGGATGATCTCGTCGAAGTTGCGGCCCGTCGTCATCGGATAGGCCATCTGCAGCTTGATCTTCTTGTCCGGTCCGATGATGTAGACCACGCGCACGGTCGCGTTGTCGGCGGGCGTGCGGCCCTCGCAGCTGTCGCCGGCCTCGGCGGGCAGCATGTCATAGAGCTTGGCGACCTTCAGCTCCGTGTCGCCGATCACGGGGAAGTTGATCTTCGCGCCGGTCACGTCTTCGATATCCTTGGCCCACTTGGCGTGGTTGTCCACCGGGTCGATGCTGAGGCCGATCGGCTTGGCACCGCGCGCGGCGAACTGCTGCTCCAGCGAGCCGACTGCGCCCAGCTCCGTCGTGCAGACCGGTGTGAAGTCCTTGGGGTGCGAGAACAGCACTGCCCAGCTGTCGCCGATCCACTCGTGGAAGTGGATGGTGCCCTGCGTCGTCTCTGCCGTAAAGTCCGGCGCAACATCGTTGATGCGGAGTGACATGATCTTTCGTTCCTTCTCCGGGAGCCTGTGGCTGCCGGCGTTTCAGTGCCGCGTTGTTGTTGTTCCTCGGTCTGCCGGTGTGGAGTGGCCTTACAGCGATAAACCCACCCGGCGCTGGCCTTGGGTGGGTCCTGATGTTCGCTTCTTGACGCTTATCGTCTCGATTCGCTCATCGACCAGCACCCGCGTTTCCGCAGCAACAGCAGCGGCAGCAGGGAGCGTTCGAGAGGGAGACGGTGTGCTTCATGGGTTTGCGACTCGCTGATTCTTTGTACCGCCGCCGGTGCGTCGCACCAGCATGGAAGCAGTTGGCCCCAGTTGCGGTAGCTCCAAGGTACGGCGGCGGCGCGCGGCTGTCAACCCGGCCTGCACAGCCGGCGCGCGCGGTCGTAGCATCAACAGTATGTCCCGCACTCTCGACTACTCCATCCTCGATGTCTTTGCCGAGCAGCCGCTCGCCGGCAATCCGCTCGCCGTCTTTCACGATGCCCGCACGCTGACCGCAGCAGAGATGCAGGCACTCGCGCGCGAGACCAATCTCGCCGAGACCACCTTCATCCTGCCTGCCGATCCCGCGCAGGAGCAGCAGCACGGCGTGCGCGTGCGCATCTTCACCACGGAGGAGGAGCTGCCCTTCGCCGGCCATCCCACGCTGGGCACGGCGACGTGGCTGCATCTCCATCATCCTGTGCTGCGCGGTGCGGAGCGCATCACGCTGCAGCTGAACGTCGGCGCTGTCCCGGTCAGCTTCTTGGCGGCAGAGTCTCAGCCGGGCAGCATCGTCGCCACCATGCGGCAGAACGATCCGGTCTTCGGTGCCTCACACGCGCGCAGCGTCATCGCGCCGCTGCTGGGGCTTGCGGAGGCCGACCTGTCGCCCACGCACGCGCCGCAGACCGTCTCCACGGGGCTGCCGTTCTGTATCGTGCCCTTGCGTTCGGTGGAGGCCGCAGGGCGACTCCAGGTGGCGCAGCGTGAGGCGCAGTCGTGGCTCGCCAACAGCGGCGCGAAGTTCTTCTACTGCGTCGCGCCGACCGCGAACGCAGAGCCGCACACCGCACAGTGGCACGCGCGGATGCAGTTCTACAACGGCGAGGACCCGGCCACCGGATCGGCGGCGGGCTGCTGTGTCTCGTGGCTGGTGCAGCACGGCCTCGTCGCGCCGGATGCGGAAGTGCACATCGAACAGGGCATCGAGATGCGTCGCCCGAGCCGCATCGTCGCGCGCGCTTCGTCGACGGCTGGAAAAGTGCACGACGTGCGCGTCTCCGGGCGCACCATTCCTGTGGCAACGGGACGGTTTTTCCTGCCGTAGCCGCAGCACTTTCCCACAGCCCGCGAACCACAATCGCCAACAGCGGCAAGGGATATCAAGCAGCGGTGGATGCGCTACTCGTTTGCGGTGCACTTTTCGTCAAAAATTCACTGTTGTCACCACCCACCACTCTCTGTACTCTCAGCAAATCGTTCGTCACGGTCATGCCCGATGCACTCTGAAATCGGGGCCGTCACGACAAGGCTTGGCAATCGGCACTAACGGTATCAACCACAATCTGACGGAGAAACTGCGGGCTCAGACGAAGCCCAACGCGTAGGCACGGAGAGCGATCTCACCACGCGATTTCGGGACGCTTCCTGGCCCTGCTCTTCTCCAAACCGCGCTCCGCAGCGGCCGCTCACGGGCTTGTCCCGTGCGCGTTCCTTGCGGCACAGCGGCCCTGCATCCGAGAGTCACTTCGGGTAGCGGTCGGGAGAGTTTTGCACTCTTTCCACTGCCATCCACAGGCTCACCGCGCAGACGCCCCCACTGTGCCTCAAACCGCCGATGCAGCTCGCGGACAACCTGACCCGCTTACCCAGGCGCTCTCCGCATGGCCACTCGCCACGCGAACGGAGTCGCTCGGCCCGAAAGGCACTACCGGTCTGCACCTCCAACGTCCCTTACGCCACGCGGCCAACCCGCTGCACGGCGCTCCAGGAAGCCGTCAACGAACCACACAAGCCGGGAACACCGGCACGGAGAAGAAGAAACCATGCGTCCTCGTAAACTCATTCTGTGCGTCGAAGCCAACGAACAAATTTTGTCTGTCCGCAAGTTTCTGCTGGAGACGCGCGGCTATCGCGTGGTCGCCTGTGCCTCTGCTGCCGAGGCGCTGGAGTACCTGCAGAGCGCGCTGCCTGGCTCGATTGACCTGCTGCTCTCTGACCTGCTGCTGCCGCAGATGGACGGCAATGAACTCGTCCGCCGCGCCAAGCAGCTGCTGCCCGGCCTGCCCACGCTGATCGTCTCCGGCACCGTGACGGGCTACGATCGCGCCGCCGCCGCGGACGCGTTTCTGCCCAAGGGCGCGAGCACGCCCGCCGAGATCCTCGACCGCATCCGCATCCTGGTGGCGCGCAAACGCGGGCCCAAGAAGCAGCTGCCGGCGATGATGGAGCATGAGGCCACCAGCGCCGCGCCGCGCCATTTCGCCGTGGCCAGCTAGTGTCCTGAGTCTGAAGTTCGTCGCATACAATTCTGAGGTTTGTCATTCCGCAGCGCAGCGGAGGAATCTGCATCCCGCGCAGTTCGTCAGGGTGCATCCGGCCTCGATTGATGTCGTGAACTTCAGACGCACCACACTAGGCTTCGACGAGCCCATACCTGCGCTGCCACTGCTGTTTCAATCGCGCCCAAACGGCGTCGATCTCCGTGCGCGACATGGCTGGGTCGGCGGCCTGGACGAAGTGTTCAGCCTCGGCCTTTGCCAGTTCGAGCAGCTCGCGGTCGCGCGTCAGGTTGGCGACGCGAAACTCCGGCAGCCCCGCCTGTCGCGTGCCAAAGAACTCGCCCGGCCCGCGCTGCTGCAGGTCAAACTCCGCGAGCTCGAATCCGTTCTGCGTGCGCACCATGGCGTCGAGCCGCTGCTCGGCCTCCGGTGAGATCACTTCGCCCGTCACCAGCACGCAGTAGCTCTTCGCCGCGCCGCGGCCCACGCGTCCGCGCAGCTGGTGCATCTGCGCCAGTCCAAAGCGGTCGGCGTGTTCGATCACCATCACCGTCGCGTTCGGCACGTCCACGCCGACTTCGATCACCGTGGTCGACACGAGCACATCGACCTCGCCGCGCTTGAACCGCGCCATCATCACTTCCTTGTCGTCCGCGCTCATGCGGCCGTGCAGCAGGCCCAGCTTCAGGCCGTGCAGCGCACCCGCACGCAGCTCGTCGAACATCTCCGTCGCCGAGCGCAGCTTCTGTCGCTGCGGCTTCTTGCGCGGAGCCTTCTCCTTCACCGCCGCAGGCTTTTTCGCCCTGTCATTCCGCAGCGCAGCGGAGGAATCTGCATCTTGCCCCTGCGCCTCAGCCTCCAGCGCAAAGTCCAGCTCCGGCTGGTCGTCCTTCTCGCCTTCGATGACGGGGTACACGATGTACGCCTGCCGCCCCGCCTGCACCTGCTTGCGAACGAACTCCCACACCTCATCGGCGCGCTCCTGGCGCAGGCGGCGCGTCACAATCGGCGACCGCCCCGGCGGCAGCTCGTCGATCACGCTGGCCTCCAGGTCGCCATACATCGTCAGCGCGAGCGTGCGCGGAATCGGCGTCGCAGTCATCACCAGCACGTCCGGCTCGGTCGCAATGCCGCTCGCGCCCGGCTTACGCATCAGCTTGAAGCGCTGCTGCACGCCGAAGCGGTGCTGCTCATCCACGATGACGAGTCCGAGGTTGTCGAAGTCCACCTTCTCTTCCACCAGCGCGTGCGTGCCGATGGCGAGATCGACCTCGCCGCGAAAGATGCGTCCGCGCACCTCGCGCTTGGTGCGGTCGTCCAGCGAGCCGGTCAGCAGCGCTACGCGATACGGCCTGCCGGTACGCGGCGAAACCACGTCCTTCAGCAGCTTGCGCGCACCGAGGTAGTGCTGCGTTGCAAGGATCTCCGTCGGCGCCATCATCGCCGTCTGGTAGCCGTTCTCGATAGCCACCACCGCTGCCTGAAACGCGACGATCGTCTTGCCCGAGCCCACGTCGCCCTGCAGCAGTCGCCGCATCGGCTGTGCGCGCCGCATGTCGCCGGCGATCTCGCCGAGCACGCGCTTCTGCGCCGCCGTCGGCTTGAACGGCAGCACCTGCTTCAGCGCCTCGCGCACCTTCGCATCGGTGACAAAGGCTGTGCCCGAGCGCTCGCGCAGACGGCGTCGCTTCAGCTCCAGCCCCAGCTCCAGGTACCAGAACTCCT
>JAJZFE010000192.1 GCA_021798655.1 Acidobacteriota bacterium
CATCCGGCCCATGCTCGCGCCTGATCCGCGTAAAGTTCTCCGCGACCATCGTGATCGCCTCGTCCCAGCCGATCTCCACGAACGTCTCGTGTCCATCGACCTTCACGCGCTTCAGCGGCTTGGTCAGCCTCTCCGGCGAGTTCGCAAAGTCCCAACCGAACTTGCCCTTCACGCACGTCGAAATCCCGTTCACCGCGCCCTCGCTGGGCTCCACCTTCAGGATGTGCCGGTCGCCGCCCTTCAGCGTCCACACATCAAAGCTGCAGCCCACGCCGCAATACGTACACACCGTCTTGGTCTTCGCAATGCGGTCATGCCGCATCTCCGACTCCACCTCGCTGAGCGCCAGAATCGGCGGATAGCCTGTGCTCGGCTCCACGTTCTTGACCAGGTCGATCATCGTCTCCAGCACGCTGTCCGGTGTGTCCGTCAGGTATCCGGCTTTGCCCAGCATCGACTTCTCCATCAGCGCGTTGCAGGGACATACCGTAACGCAATGCCCGCAGCTCACACAGCTTGACCCGTCAATCTGTTCGCCACCGTCCCACAGCACGCGCGGAATCTCGCGGTCCCACGCAATGGTCAACGTCTCATTCACCTGCACGTTCTGGCACGCTTCAACACACCTTCCGCAGAGAATGCACTGGTTCGGGTCATAGCGGTAGAACGGGTTCGACATGTCCTTCTCGTAGCCCTTCTTCCGGAAAGGCCGCGCATTGTGCTTCACGGCAAGCTCTGCGGTGGTGTTGTGCACGGTGCAGTTGCCGTTGTTGTTGTCGCACACGGTGCAGTAGAGCATGTGGTTCTCCAGCAGCCGGTCGAACGCCTCGCGCTGCGCCACATCGGCACTCTCGCTGCGCGTCAGCACCTGCTCGCCACCAGCCACCTTCGCCTCGCAGCTACGCACCAGCGTGCCGCTGACTTCAACCATGCACGTATCGCAGCTGCCAATCGCGCCCATCGCGGGCAGATAGCAGACCTGCGGCACCTTCTCTGCCGCATGAGCCTCTGCAGCGCGGTTCAGCGCGGAGATCAACAGCTCGCCACATTGTGCGGCAATCGTCGCTCCATCGACGGTGATGGTGGTATCGGCAACAAAGGCAACGGGCGTGTTCATCAGCGGCTTCGGATTGGCCATAGTGCCTAGGATGTTACGCCAAGCACGACGGTTGTGAAACAGTCCTCACCGCGTCGCGTTTACCACACCAAAACAACGGCGCTGTCATCTTCGCGGGCAAGGCGCTTTCGTTCCACCACCGCGGCTGTGCCGCTCGCCAACGCGACTGTGTTATCATTTATGCAGTGCAACAAGATTGCACAAGGCATCGCGGACAGATGACTCCCAATGGATTCGAGTCTGGCCAGAGACCGCGAGCGCCACTACCGCACCATCCTCTTCCACCGCGCACTACTTCGGAACTATCAAGCGCGTTGGTTGCTCTGGCTCGTAGGTCGAACCATCGGGTTCTTCCTCGCCGTGCAGCAGCAGTGCTTACCCAACTTGGGCCTCCATCGTGGATGTCGCAGAAGGCAATGCTGAAACCCGAATCCATAACGCATCCCGCGCGCTTCGGCCGCCTCGCGTTTCTGCATTCCTCCGCTTCTAACCACACCTAAGGAAACCCTTGTCTACGCTTACTCTTGATTCCATCCTGAACCCTGAACCGCTTCAGGTCTCCCGTACGATCACCGCCACCGCTGAGACCTCCAACTCTGTCACATTCTCTGACTTCGACATCTCCGATTCACTCAAGGCGCGTCTTTCGGCAGCCGGCTTCGTGACGCCGACTCCCGTGCAGGCTGGTGCCATTCCCCCCGCCATCGAAGGCGACGACATTCTCGCCACCGCGAGCACCGGAACCGGCAAGACGCTCAGCTTCCTGATCCCGATGATCGAGCGGCTGGAAGAGATCTCCGTTGCCAGCACGCGCGGCAAGAAGACGCCCGTCCTCGCGCTGATCCTGCTGCCGACGCGCGAGCTTGCGATGCAGGTGCTGGAGCAGTTCCACAAGATCTGCCCGACGCAGAAGTCCGATGCTGTGCTCGTCTGCGGCGGCCTCTCCGAGAACACGCAGATCGAACAGATCAGCCGCGGCCCGCGCCTGATCGTCGCCACGCCGGGTCGCCTGGAAGACTTCCTCCGCCGCAAGGCGGTGAACCTCCGCGATGTGGACATGCTGGTCCTCGACGAAGTGGATCGTATGTTGGACATGGGCTTTCTGCCCGCGATCCGCCGCATTGTGGCGTCCTTGCCCAAGGACCGCCAGACGATGTGCTACTCCGCGACGCTGGATGCGAACATCCGCGAGATCGTGAAGGATTACGTTGTCGAGCCCGTGCGGATCGAGATTGGCACGACATCGAAGCCGTCAGACCGCGTGGAGCTGCGCGTCTACACCGTGATGCAGGACCAGAAGCTCTCGCAGCTGGACAAGATGCTGAACGAGGAAGAGGGAACGTACCTCGTCTTCTCGCGCACCAAGCACGGCGCGGACCGCATCGGCCGCAAGCTGGAGAAGCTGGGCCACTCGGTGGAGATCATCCACGGTGACCGCTCGCAGTCGCAGCGTACTGCTGCGCTGAAGTCCTTCGCCGCCGGCCGCAGCCGCGTGCTGGTGGCCACGGACGTTGCCGCTCGCGGGATCGACATCTCCAACATCGCGCACGTCGTGAACTACGACCTGCCCAATGGCTCGGACGACTTCGTCCACCGCATCGGCCGTACCGGCCGCGCCGGCGCCAAGGGTGTTGCAACGACGTTTGTGACGCCGCTGGAGAAGGGCGATGCCCGCAAGCTGGAGCGCGAGCTGAAGATCCAGTTCGCCTGGCATGAGGCGGACAAGAACCTTGCCAAGGAAGAGCGCAACAAGCCCGTCGAGTTTAACTCAGCATCCAACGGCAGCATCGACGGCTTGCTGCAGATGGAGACGCGGAGCTGGAAGAACGCGGACGGTTCAGTGAACGACTCGGCGGACTCGGCGCCTTCGCGCCCGTACAGCAAGGGTCGCAGCGGTAGCAGCTCGCGCGGCGGAAGCAGTGCAGGACGCGGCGGAGCAGGCGGTGGACGCGGTCCGGGTGGTCGTCCGCACGGCGGCAACGCGGGTCGGCCTGCGGGTCGCCGCAGCGGCGGAAACAGCAGCCGCGGTCGCTAACAACAGCATGGAACGCAGATGCAGCAAGGGCGGAGACAATGTCTCCGCCCTTGCTGCATCTGCCCCTTACAGGTCGCTACTTCTACTTCTCCAGAATCATCACTGCCGGAGTTGGCGTGTCGCTGAGGTCGAGCGCCACATATTTCTGCCCCTGCGTGATGGTGTACACAGCCTGTAGTCGCTGGTAGTACGTATCGTAGAACTCGAACCGGCCGAGACTTGAAGTCAAACTGTCAGTTGAGCAGTACGAAGTGAAGGGGTTCCCCTCACGAATGGTTCCGAACTGGCTGAAGTCCTGCGTCGCGGACGCCTTACCAGCCGTGAAGACGTATTCGGTGGTGGATGTGGGCATGTCGACGACGGATGCGATAGTGCCCGCGCCGATGTTGCCGTTCAAGTCGGCACAGCTGAAGCCGCTGCCCGTCTGCTGCTGGAGCGTTATCAGGCCCGGGCCGCCACCCCCGGTAGCGCCGGGCTGTACTGTACCGAAGAGACGGCTTGAACTTGCGGCGTAGAGCGTGACGTTACCTGATGCGATGCGACCGTTTGCGTCAATGCTGAAAGGATCCGTGCCCTGAGTCTGCTCCAGCGATACGTTGCCTGAGCTGTTCTGGTCGTTGAACACCGTGAGCGAACCCGGACTCGACACCGAAACAACGAACAGTTGACCTCCCGATTCAATGGGGTACGTGGAGATGCCATCGCCGTTGTAGCCGGCCGTCTCCCAACCGATGTAGTTGCCTGCCAGTGTGCTCGTGGTGAAGGTCGTATTCTGCACGAGAGCGTCTCCGCTTAGCAGGGAGAAGTTGGCATGGCCGTCGCTCGACAGCAGCAGCATCTCGCCGGAGTTCACCAGGTAGTAGACGTAGTGCGTGGGTGCCAGCGGCACATTGCTCCCGGTGTAAGCGAACGTAATGGTCCCACGACCTGAGCTGTCGGGATTGGTATACGTTCCGGTCATGGTGATCGCTGCGTAGTTTGTGTTGACTCCCGCGCCGTCCTCTTCCCCAAAGGTGATGGTGCCTGCTCCATTGCCGGTGAACTTGCCGACCATGGAGAGCGGGCCGAAGGGCGAGACGGTCGCGTTGGTGCAACCATTGCCGTTGATCAGAACGCAGGGAGTCTCACCCTGCATCCCGAAGACGAAGCTCTGGTTCAGCGTTGGCGGCGCGAAGGAGGCGCTTGTCTGCAGCCTCGCCACACCGCTGCCCATCTGTCCACTGCTGGCTGTACCCTGCGCCAGCGTGTCGTCCAGTTGGATCAGCCGCAGCGTTTGTGGCGTTGCACCGCTGAGGCCGGTACCCGCGAAGGCGAAGACGATCGGCGATGTACCTGAGACGTTCGGCACCAGCACCAGCGTGCCCAGATTGTTGGCTCCGTAGGTATAGGAGCCGGTGAACGTAGCGTTCTGGCTCGATGTGCCGTTGCGGTCGTTGTGGTCCAACTCGCCGGTGACGGTTCCGCTGCCGTTGAAGGCCACGCTGGCGATGATGCTGCCGCCCGCCGTGAGTCCGGTCTGGACGTTGTTATGGAAGGTTTCCATGAGCATTGCGTAGCTGCCGTTCAGTGCGGCCTCGTTGCCAAGCGGCGCAATGCCGGTGGTGGGGGTGAGAGTGACAGGGCCGGAGATCGCGATCGACTGGCTCGATATCTGCGTCGCTTGAACGCTGATCGTCGTACTGGTGGTGACGTTTGTCGTTCCGCTGATCAGACCTGACGGGCTCAGCGTGAATCCTGACGGGAGCGGAGCACTACCCGCAGCGAGGCTCCAGGTATAGACACCCGTGTTGCCTGCGGTCGCTTGAGCTTCGGTCAGCATAAAGGACCCGCCAAGGCCCGTTGCGGCGACCAACTGAGTCTGGTATGAAACTCCCGGTGTGTAGAAGGGCAATTGGCTGCTGATCGGGTACGTGTAGCTCGGAACCCCGGGACTCTGTAGATAGGTTTCGGCCGACAGTTCTCCTGCTGTGGGAGTGACCAGTGGCACTGCCGCGCCGACGAACTCGCTGATGGATGTGACCAGCGAGCCGGTGACTGTTGGAACGCCGTTGGACACCCACACGTTGCCCGAACCGTCGATGGCTATCCCTGTCGGGTCATTGACGTTGCCACCCTTGTAGCCGTTGGGGTTGACGGCGCTTCCCTGGTTGGCGCTGGCGTTGGGTGATACGGCTACGCTCAGCGAGTTACTGGAGGTATTCGCAATCCAGACGTTCTGGCTCCCATCGATTGCAATCGCCTGCGTGCCCGTGGCTCCTGCCGGCGAAATGTGATCGACCAGAGCATTACCGGGGTCGCCGGGAGTACGGAAGACGGTGATGTTGCCCGATGAAGCCTGCGGGGCGATGATGTAACCCCCAGCCGCTCCCGTGGATACCAACGCCGATGAGGCTTGCGTCGTGACAGCAAAGGGACTGCCGGCCATTGGAACGCCATTGGGAAACAATTGGGTGATGCTTGAGGCGTTCGCAACGTACGCGTTCCCGAACGAATCGACCGCGATCCTGTTTGGCGCGTTCAGGCCGCCCAACGTGTACCCCGAGTTGCCGCTGAGGAACTGCTCACCTGTGGAGGTGATTGCCACTTTGGATACGGAGTTATTGCCGGAGTTGGCGATCCAGAGGTTGTTGTTGGCATCGATCGCCAGGCTCTTTGGCGCGCTGAGCCCCTGCGACGAGGTGAACGGGCCGGCAAAGCTGACCACGCCGCCATTCGTGGGCTGGTAGTTGTAGCCGGAGAGTGTGCTGCCTGCGGTGTTCACCACCCAGGCATTGCCCATGAGATCAATGGCGACTGCGTCACCGCCGTTGTTGGCCGGACTGACGCCCAGATTACTACCGGTTGGACTGAGCAACCCGACACCGGTTGTGCCGGAGTTCGGGCCCACCTGCTGGTTGTCCACCGTCCAGACGTTGCCGCCCGCGTCGATCGCAATTCCCTGCTGCGACTGCGAGTTGGCTGCATAGCCCTGAAAGCCATAGGCGAGCGCGACGGTCCAGTCGTTCGGGGCGGTCGGCAGAGTGGGCTGGAAGGGGCCGCCGGTGGAGACCAAGCCGTACAGTGAGCCTACGTTTTGTCCGGGGTGCAGCGCGATATCGAGCACAGCTTGCAGCGTGTTGAGCGGTGCGGTGCCGCCGCTCGGTGTTGCGTCGGTCAGCAGGCTGCCGCAGGGCGTCGCGCTGCCGGCCGCGCCGCCAGGGGAGTTGACGCAGGTGGCGAGGATGTTGGCCAGCGTGTTCAGTTCCGCGGCGGGTACCACGCCGTTGCCGGCAGGGGTGGTGCTGAGCATAGCTCCGGTGTTGACGTTCACCAGGTTGTTGACCGTGGCGAAGGCGTTCACGATGCCCGTGGTGCTGGAGCCGTAGGAGCCGATGGTGCCCGTGGCGCTCATGAACTGCGCCAGTGCGTAGACGCTGGCAACGGTGGTCGCCTCGTTGATCGCGATGGTCGGCGGGGTGGCTACCAACGCCTGGCAGCTACCCAGCGCGGCCATCAGGCTGATCTGGCCATTGGTTCCACTCGCCAGCCCGGGATTGCCGCCAGTCGCCGTGAGGTAGACCAGCGTGTAGGGCAGTGCGCTGGTGGATGCGGGGCAGGAGTATGTGCCCGTCAGGCTCCAAGTGCCCGCGGCGCTGGTGGTGGTGGTGGCCACCACTGCGCCGGACGAGCCGTAACCGGTCTGGCCGACGGCCACCAGCTGCACGGTCGCGCCGGAGATGGGCTGCGAGCCGCCGTAGACGGTGCCGCCGAGGGTCTTCACCGCAGGCAGCACGCCGCTGCCCGTGGTGGACGAGGCGGTGTTGCCGCCACCGACAGCGCAGCCTGCCAATCCGGCTGCAAGAGTGGATCCGAGAAGAACCACCAGGACGCGACGCAAGCTGACAGGGACGAACGATGCAGATGCAGATGACATACGGCCTTCTCTCCGGTGTGCAGAACTGTCGGAAGCAGAACGAGTTGATCGAACAAGTACAGGGAACGCGGGGCTAGATATACCGTCATAGTCCGCGGCTGGAGCCTGCACAAGCGAAATCAATGCGATCCGAGGGAATTTCGTCTAATTTCGTCTCGCAGGAGTCGGTCGTAATGAGGTGGTGCTAGAGTATTGCGGTATCCCGCTGCTGCTTCGGAGCTCCTCGGAATCCAGGTACGATCCGATGTCCTTTCCGCATGATGCCAATCCGGCTGCTTCCCTGTCGTCGCCCGCGCGGCTCGACTCCTGGAAGGAGATCGCTGCGTACTTTGACCGCGATGTTCGGACGGTGCAGCTGTGGGAGAAGCGTGAGGCTCTGCCGGTGCACCGTCATGAGCACAGCGCGCGCTCCAGCGTGTATGCGTTTGCGCCCGAGCTGGATCGCTGGCGGAGCACGCGTCAGTCGGCCAGGGCGCAGGCCGCCTCGATTGCCCCGGAGATGGCAGAGCCTGTGGCTGGGCCGGTGCCGATTGCGGCTGCGGCGGGCTCGGGTCGCTGGCGTGCACGGCTGATGGTGGCTGCGGCGGTGCTGGCGGCTGCAGGCCTGGCGTTTGCGGGGCTTCATCACCGTTCGGCCGCAGCGGTGTCGATGCCGCCGACACAGGTGCCACCGCCGACGCCGCCGATGGTGGCGGTGTTGCCGTTTGAGGACCTTTCGGGTGCCCATCCGGCGGAGCTGTGGGTGGACGGGCTGACCGATGACCTGATCACCGATCTGGGTCGCGCGCCGGGGTT
>JAJZFE010000123.1 GCA_021798655.1 Acidobacteriota bacterium
CAGGGCCGGCTGCCCGGCGTGGATGGCCTGGTCCCACTGCTGCATCGCGCCGTGCGCCGCGCCGATGTTGTTCCACGCCTCGGCGGAGCGCGGGTTGAACCGGAGCGCGTTCTGCGCGGAGACGATGGACGCAGCGTACTGGGCCTGGCGGTACTGTTGCAGAGAGAGGTTGATCCACTGGGCTTCTGAAGCTTTGGTGGTGAGTGCGATGGAGCCTGCGGGCCGGGCCAGTGCCATGCGCGCCACAGAGTCGTCGGGTGCGATGGCCAGCGTTGCCTGCGCGGCTGCGCGCGTGGCAGCATCGTCGCCTTCGGCCTCGCAGGTCTGGATGAGCAC
The DNA here is from genome assembly GCA_021798655.1 of Acidobacteriota bacterium. The sequence continues at coordinate 337 of JAJZFE010000123.1, forward strand.
GTCGTGCTGCAGCAGGCGCAGCGGGTTGAGCTGCACGGCCTGTTCGAGCTGCGCGCGAGCCTCGATGAGCCGGCCGTGCTGCTGCAGCCAGCGGCCATAGTAGGCGTGCGGCTCGTCGGTCTGCGGTGCGAGGCTGATGGCGCGTTCGAAGTGTTGCTCCGCGTCGAGTGTCCAGGCGGCAGCTGCCGCAGGCGTTGCGTGGCTGGCCAGTGCCTGGTCGGCGAGTGCGGCGTTGACGATGCCGAGGTTGATCTCCAGCGTGGGATAGTTTGGCGTGAGCGGCAGAGCGCGCTGGAAGTAGCTGAGCGCGTCGGTGTAGTTGCCGATGCCCATCTGCGCGAGCCCGTAGATCATCAGCCCGCGACCGTTCTGCGGCGACTTCAGCACGTCGTCGCGCCACAGCGACTCCTCGTCGAGCCAGACGCGGTTGCGCGTGTGGACTCCGTACGCGTAACCGCCGAGGCAGAGCAGGCAGAGCGTGACGATGGCCGGCATGAGCTGCAACCGCTGAGCCTCCGTCGTGAGGCGCTGCAGCGCGAGCCAGCCGGCCCACACCGCAGCAAGAATCAGCCCGACGAAGGAGAAGAACATGCGGTGGTCGTTTTCAACCTCTGACAACGGATAGAGCGACGTGGGCAGCTGCGTGATGACGAACCACAGCAGGCCGTACGCGATGGGATAGAGGCGCTGTCTGCGCGCGGTGACGACGATGGCTGCAAGCAGAGCAGCGACAAACAGCAGGCCCGCGACGGCGCGCAGGCTGAGGCCGGAGAAGACCTGCAGATCGGTATCGACGTTCAGGTGCACGGGCAGAAACAGCTCGGCAGAGTAGCGCAGCCACACGTAGGGCTGCGTCAGGCGGTACTGCCACGGAGAGAGGATGGTGGGCGCGAAGGTCTTTGGCGTCATGGCCGCCTGCAGCAGCAGCAGCGCCACCGTGACGGCGATGGAGGGGAGCGCGGCCAGTGCACTCTTCTTCAGGCGCGAAGCGAGTGGAGAGGCGGCCTGCTCGAAGAAGTAGACATAGAGCAGCAGCAGCAGAGGGAAGACCGCAGCGGGTGGCTTGGAGAGCAGCGCCAGTGCGTACGGCAGCAGGTAGAGCCCGGTGCGGCGCTGCTGCGGGTGCCGCGCGTAGAGATAGAGTGCGGCCACGCAGCCGAGTGTGCAGTAGAGGTCGCCGCGCTGGATGACGTAGTTGACGGTCTCGGCCATCGCCGGATGCAGGCCGAACCAGGCCGCGCCCAGCAGTGCCAGCCACGGGTGTCCGGAGGCAGGCTCTGCGCCGCTGAGCGGGCTGGCGTTGAGCAGGCTGGCGTTGAGCAGGCTGCGATAGAGGCCGAAGACCGTGGCCACCAGCAGCAGGAAGGCGAGCAGCGTGCCGAAGTGATACCAGGGCAGCGCATAGCCGTTGCCGCTGAAGCGCTGGGCCAGGGCGTAGTCGAGCGCCAGCGTGGTGGAGACAACGGGCCGGTAGGTGCGGTTGGCCGGCAGCACGCTGAAGGTGGTGGCGTCGGTGAAGAAGCGCGGCACGTTGTGCAGGCTGCGGATGGCCGGGTTGTCGACGACGGTGTGGAAGTCGTCGAAGTGAAACGTATTGTGCAGCGAGTTGGCGTAGGCCAGCACGACGGCCAGCAGCAGGGCCGTGAGGGCAAGTCGGAGCCGGATGCTTCGGGGCAGAGACACGATCAACTCCAGTAGATAGATCAGTTGCGGTGCCGGCTGCGGAGGGCCGGGACAATCTTGAACAAACCGTAATTATTTTTCTTCCAAAGCATATCAAGCGTGTATGCTTGGGGAGTTTTCAAAACAATACTGCGCGGAAGATGTTGGGCTTCTCTGCCCCCGTCTGACCCCTGATCCACGGATCAGGAGGGTAGGCAACTCGCAGGGACTGTCGGCCGGTGCGTGTTGACAAGGGTACGTGGTAGTGGACGCAGAGGCTGTTCAGGAGTGTTCGCGGTGAAGTGTTCAATCGGTCGGTGGCTGTCGGGGTTGGTTATTGTGGCGAGCCTGGGTTCACTGGCTGCTCATGCCTCTCAGGTGACGCTGTTCATCAATCAGATGAATGCGCCGGGTGCGGTTACGCTCTCGTCCGTCACGTCGGCCTGGTCGGTGTCGGCGGTCCTGTTCGCTTCGCTGCCGACGGTGGGCGCGCAGGTCGCAACGTTTACTCCCGGAGCCTCGGGCACGTATGTCACGTTCGACGTGACGGCGGCGGTGCAGGGCTGGGCGCGACGCCGGTGATGACGAACAACCCGGCCAGTTCTTCTTTTTGCCTCGAGGTCAGCGGCAGTTCTCCACGCGGGCATCGCTGATCGTTTTGCGTTACGTTGACAGGGGCATGTGCCATAGTGCTCTGCGGTACCCAGAATTTCTCTATCCGATTCATATCAGGCTGTTGGACCGAATTTACTTATGACTATCGCACCGTCGCAATCCGCGCCAATCCAGTCAACAGGCCACGAGCAGCGTCTCGGGCTGTCGAGTCTGGTTCGTTTCGCCGCAGGCTGTTCGAGCCTGTGTGCCGCCATCGCCGGGCTGATGATGGCGGCCCCGGTGGCCCGTGCACAGGGCATTCTTACCGTCACGCCGACGCGTGCGGCAGCGACGGTAGCCGGCACCGGCCTGGTTGGGTACTCCGGCGACGGCGGCGCGGCCAGTGCAGCGACCGTCGCGCAACCTGGTGCCGTGGCCTATGACAAGGCAGGCGATCTGTTCGTCGCCGACACGAACAACCACGTCATTCGCGAGATCACGCCCGGCGGCAGCATCAGCACGATTGCGGGCAATGGCTCGGAGGGCTTCTCCGGCGATGGCGGCGCTGCGACCTCGGCGCAGCTGGACACCCCGACCGGCATCGCGGTGGACGCCAGCGGCAATGTGTATGTGGCCGACTCGCACAACCAGCGGATCCGCAGGATCAGCGGTGGCACCATCACAACCGTTGCCGGCACGGGCACGCCCGGGTATGCCGGTGACGGCGGCGCGGCGACGGCGGCGCAGCTCTCGCTGCCGACCGGTGTCGCCGTGGATGCGGCCGGCAATGTGTATATCGCCGACACGAACAACCACCGCATTCGCGAGATCGTTGGGGGCACCATCTCCACCATCGCAGGCGACGGCGAAGAGCTGTACGCGGGCGACGGTGGCGCGGCGACGGCGGCGTCGCTCGATTCGCCGACGGGCGTCGCAGTCAGCAGCACGGGCGCGGTGTATGTGGCCGACCGGTTGAACCATCGCGTGCGGATGTTTGCGGTTGGCGGAACGATCTCGACGGTGGCGGGCAGCGGCGGGGCGAGCTTCTCCGGCGGCTTCTCCGGCGATGGCGCCAGCGCGGCTGCCGCAACGCTCGCGCGGCCCAGCGGCGTCAGCGTCGATGCCAACGGCAACGTCTACGTGGCGGATACGGACAACCATCGTGTGCGGCAGCTGGTAGCCGGCGGGGCCATCGCAACGGCCGTCGGCAACGGCCAGCAGGGCTATGCGGCCGATGGCGGCCCGGCCACCGGCGCAGGCCTGGACTCGCCGCGTTCGGCGGCACCGGACGCGCTGGGCAACCTGGCAGTAGCTGACACGCTCGATCAACGCATTCGCGCCGCGCAGCTGCCGACGCTCAGCTTCTCCAGCGACGCAGTGGGCATCGCCAGCGCGCCGCAGAGCATCACGCTGACAAACACGGGCGGCGCGCCGATCACGGTGTCCTCGATTGGATTTGCAGGCAGCTTTACCACGGCCGCCGGCGGCAGCTGTACGGCACTGCCGATCAGCCTGGGCCCCGGTGCCAACTGCACGCAGAACCTCGTCTTCCTGCCGACAGCTCCGGGTGCCGTGACGGGCTCGGTCATCGTCGGCGGCGCAGGCACCGTGCCGCAGACGGTTCTGCTGGCGGGCAACGGCATCAAGGCGGGCACGATCACGTCGCTGACCAGCAACGTTGCGCAGGCGCTGGCTAACCAGAGCATCACGTTCACTGCGACGGTCGCACCGGCGGGGCTGGGCGTGCCGACGGGCAGCGTCACGTTCTACAACGGCTCCAGCGTGCTGGGGACGGTACCGGTCAGCGCAGGCATCGCGTCGGTATCCACGGCCACGCTGGCTACCGGTACCGATACGATCTCCGCGGTCTACAGCGGCGACGGCGACTTTACGACCAGCGGCTCCAATCCGCTGGCGCAGCCGGTGGAGGACTTCACGCTGACGGTCTCCGGCGTGACGCTGCTGTCGGTGGTGCCGGGCAGCTCGGCCACGTTTACCGGCGTGCTGCAGTCGCTCGATGGGCCGTTCAGCTATCCGGTCACGCTGTCGCTCACAGGGCTGCCGCCTGGCGCGACGGCGACGTTCACGCCGCCGTCGGTGAACCTCGGCACGGGGCCGTCGAACGTGCAGCTAACAATCCAGACAGCGGCAACCGCTTCGGTGCACTACCCGGCACTATTTGGCGGCGGCACGCTTTCGCTGGCGCTGCTGCTGATGCCCTTCAGCGTCAGCCGCAGGCTGCGTCGTCGCGCGGGCCGTATGAAGTTCCTGCTCTCGTTTGGAATGTTGCTCAGTCTGGGTGGCGTTGCTGCGCTCAGCGGCTGCGGCTCGGGCAGTGGCCTGTTCGGCCAGCCGCCGCAGACCTATACGATCAACCTCATCGGCACTGCGAACGGCACGAACGGTGCCACGTTGCAGCACACCACCTCGGTCACGGTCACAGTGCAGTAAGCGGATCTGCAGTCCACAAATCTTTTCAGGAGTCTGCCCCAAGTGCCACGTCTCTCCATCTCCAGCGCCCTGGTCGTACTTACACTCTGTGCGGGTTCGCTGCACGCGCAGAAGGAAGGCCCGTCCAAGGTCGATCTTGCGGTGACGTACAGCACGGAGCGTGCACAGCGCGCGGGCACCTCGCAGAGTGTGTGGCTGCAGGGCGGCTCCATCGAACTGGGTGCCGACATGTGGCGCGGCTTCGGTATCGCCGCCGATGTCACCGGGCTGCACACCAGCTCGATTGCAGGCACCGGGGTCTCGTTCTCGGAGGTGGTTGCAACGTTTGGGCCGCGCTACCGCTGGCACAACGGCCATCGGCTCTCCGCATTCGGCGAGGCACTGGTGGGCGAAGGCGACGCGTTCTATAGCCTCGTGCCGGGTCAGCCCGTCGCGCAGAGCAGCACGAACAGCCTCGCGCTGAAGGTCGGCGGCGGCGCAGACTACTCCGTGTCGCAGCGCGTGGGCATCCGCGTGCTCGACGTGGCCTGGTCCAGAACGCAGTTCACCAACAGCACCGATGCGATCCAGAACGACGTGCGCATCGGCGCTGGTGTCGTGGTCAAGTTCGGTCACTGATGCACTGAAGACCGCTTACGCCCGGACGACGCTTGAGCCGGAGCCTTTCAAGCCTTGCGGGCGAAGACGCTCAGGGGCCGGTATCCGTGCGGCGTCGTGCAAAGAGTCCCTGAAGCGTCCAAAACATCTCCGACAAGGGGCACTCAAAAAGGCGGCACCTGGGTGTGCCCTACGGAAAAGCTCCAGGGCGTGCAACGGACGTATGCCACTCGCCAAACTGGCTGGATTGTTGATGTTAGATGGTGGGCACAGCAGGATTCGAACCTACGACTTCCACCGTGTGAAGGTGGCACTCTACCGCTGAGTTATGCGCCCTTGCCGGAGCCTGTCTGACCCCGGTGAGCGCGTCACCTGCGGGCAGACCCTGTCTTCCGGGGCTGTACGGTCGTCGTGCCTCCCACGGCACCACTTCCGTAGAGACAGAATACCACTCCGCCGGGTATCCGTGGCGGGCAAATCGCACATCCAACGCAGTTGGCTCTCCCGTCACGGCGCGTTCCTCCCCGCGCATCGCCCTCGGGAAGCGTCCAAATCCCTGTAACAGGTACAATCGCCAAGAATGTCCACCCCGCCTCCCATCGGTTCCGCACAGGGCCGGAAGCCCCGTGCGACGCGCCTGCAGCCGTCGCAGCAGGCCGCCGCGCGCGCTCTGGACCCCGATGCCGAAGACCCTCTCTTCCCGGAGGATGAGCCATCCCCTGAAAAAATAGACGATGCGGCGCAACCTGACGGCGAAGACGGGGTTCAGGACGACATGGGCACGCTGGCACTCCATCCCGGCGCTTTGGAACTCGACGGCGAAACCGCCAGCTCGACAGCGCGGCCATTCGAGTCTCCCATCCAGCTCGACCTCACGCCGGAGCAGCTGGAGGTGCGGCGCAAGGCCGTTGCGCGCGGAGACTTCTCCTCGCTCACCGACGCCGAGGTCATGCTGGAGCTGCGCTCCGGCAACATGGCTGCCTTTGACGTGCTGCTGCAGAAGTACCGCAAGCCCATCGTCCACTTCATGTTTCGCATGGTGCATAACCAGGCCGTGGCCGAGGAGCTGGCGCAGGAGGTCTTCCTCCGCATCTACCGCTCGCGCGAGACCTACCGGGCCGAGGCGCGGTTCAGCACCTGGCTCTACCGCATCGCGACCAACCTGGGCGTGAACCATGCCCGCGACACGCGTTACGAACGCTCGGCCTCAACCGTCTATCTGGATGAGGCCGACGCGGACACCGGCAGCACGCCCGACGTCGCCGATGCCACACCCTCGGCCGAGGCCAACCTCCTCCGCCGCGAACGCATGAACGCCATCCGTCAGCATGTGATGGCGCTGCCCGAACGGCAGAAGACCGCCGTGCTCATGCACAAGTATGAGGGCATGGACTACAAGCAGATCGGCGAGGTCCTCAAGCTCTCCGAGTCGGCGACCAAATCGCTTCTCTTCCGCGCCTACCAGACGCTGCGCGAGAAGCTCAAGGACTTTGTTTAGGCCCCACCGCTGCAAGCACCACCACCCTGAGAGGGGGGAGACAGTATGAACACCGCAACGAACCATCTCGACTGCAAGACCTGCCGCACTCACCTGCCGGACCTGTTGCTGGACGACGCCTTTGCCGCCGGCCATCCCGCCGTCGCCGCGCACCTGGCGGCCTGCGCCGGCTGCGCGGAGGAGCTGCAGCAGCTGCGCTCCACCTTCGCGCTGCTCGACACCTGGACCGCGCCGGAGCCCTCGGCCTACTTTGACTCGCGGCTGCACGCCCGCCTGCGCGAGGCTGTCGCCGAGCAGCCGGAGAGCTTCTGGGAGCGCACGCGCTCGTTCCTGCTCTTCAGCACGGGCCGCGGTCTGCGTCCTGCGCTGGCCGGCGCGCTGGCCTTTGCGATGCTCATCGGTGGCGGCACGGCCGGGCTTTTTCTGCCGCACCACAACGCCGGCCCGGCTGCTTCGGTCTCGGCCACCGTCGGCGACCTCAAGATCCTCGACAACAACGACCAGGCTCTGCAGCAGATGAACCAGCTGCTCGACGACTCCAGCTCGAACACAGACGACTCGGCAACTCCGCCCACCACCTAGGCAACCTCTGATCCAGTCCGGACAACGTATTTTTGTTTGTCACTCCCGCTTTGTGATTCCCGTTTTGTCACTCCCGATTTGTCATTCCCGCAGGGAATCTGCGTTTTTTC
>JAJZFE010000276.1 GCA_021798655.1 Acidobacteriota bacterium
TGGAGACCGGATGGCCGCCCAGAGTGTCGAGTTCGCGCAGGTGAGCTTCGAGACTCGTTCGCCGAGAGGCGAGGGCGGCCGTCGGCTTTTAACGGACGTGTCGCTGAAGGTGGAGGCGGGGACGACGACTGCGCTGCTGGGGCGGAGTGGGAGCGGCAAGACGACGCTGCTGCGCACGGTGAATGCGCTGGTGCGGCCGACGGGCGGGTGCGTGCTGGTGGGCGGGCGCGATGTTGCGATGGTGGATGCGATTGCGCTGCGGCGAGGGATTGGGTACGTGATCCAGGAGGCGGGGCTGTTTCCGCAGATGACGGTGGCGCGGAACGTGGGCATGGCGCTGGAGTTGGCGGGGAAGACGCCGGTGGAGATTGCTGCGCGTGCGGCAGAGAGGCTGCGGCTGGTGGGGTTGGAAGAGGATTTGCTAGGGCGTTATCCGTGGCAGTTGAGCGGCGGGCAGCGGCAGCGGGTGGGGCTGGCAAGGGCGCTCGCGGGGGAGCCGGAGGTGCTGCTGCTGGATGAGCCGTTCGGGGCGCTGGATCCGCTGACGCGCGTGGAGATGCAGACGATGCTGCGGGCGTTGCTGCGGCGCGTGGGGACGACGACGCTGATGGTGACGCATGACCTGGACGAGGCGCTGTATCTGGCCGACCGTGTGGTGTTGCTGGAGGCTGGGCGCGTGGTGATGGAGATGGCCGCGAGTGAGGTGCGGACGAGCGAGAATGCTGCGGTGAAGGCGTATGTGGCGGCGACGCGCAGGACCGAGGTGGTTCCACCCACATCTCAAAGCCGAGATGTGGGGCACCCTGAGTTGGGGGTAGCATGAGCAATTTCTTGCAGCGGTATGGGGCGCAGATGGCGCGGCTCACGTTTGAGCATCTGTGGCTGACGGCGAGTGCGATGCTGTTTGCGCTGTTGATCGCGCTGCCGCTGGGGGTTTGGCTGTCGCGGCATGAGCGGTTGGCGCGGCCGGTGATTGGCGTGGCGAACGTGCTGCAGACGATTCCGAGCCTGGCGCTGTTTGGGCTGCTGCTGCCGGTGCCGTTTCTGGGCGACAGGGCGGCGCGGTTGGCGATTGTCGCGTTGACGGGGTATGCGCTGCTGCCGATTCTGCGCAACACGTATGCGGGGATTCGGAGCGTGGATGCGGCGCTGGTCGACGTGGCCGATGCGCTGGGGATGACCGGGTGGCAGCGGCTCACGAAGGTGGAGTTGCCGATGGCGGCGAGCGTGATTCTGGCCGGCGTGCGGACGGCGACGGTGACGTGTGTGGGGGTGGCGACGATTGCGGCGGCGATTGGCGCAGGCGGATTGGGGGAGCTGATCTTTCGCGGCGTGGCAAGCGTGGACAACGGGCTGGTGCTGGCTGGGGCCGTGCCTGCGGCGCTGCTGGCGCTGTGTGCGGATGGCGCGTTGGGAGTGGTGGAGAAGCGGTTGGTGGTGCGGCGATGAGACGCTCTGCCGAGAGTGGGCGCATACAGCTTCGAGGCGTGAGTTTTGAGGCGCGAGTGCTTTGCGTGGCTGGGTGGCTGGCGTTGTTTGGGGTGATGGCGTGTGCGCCGCCGCGGTCGTCGCATGTGGTGATCGGGGCGAAGGATTTTACGGAGCAGGTGGTGCTGGGGGAGTTGCTGGCGCAGGAGATTGAGGCCGCTGGGGCGGGGCCTGTGGAACGGCGATTCTGGCTGGCGGGGAGCTATCTGTGCCAGCAGGCGCTGGTGTCGGGGCGCATCGATGGGTATGTGGAGTACACGGGGACGGCGCTGACGGCGATCCTGAAGCAGCCGCTCGAGCGCGATGCGGCGCGGGTGGATGCGACGGTGTCGCGGTTGTACGAGCAGCGGTACCACGCGCGTGTGGGGCCGGGGCTGGGGTTTGAGGATACGTTTGCGATGGTGGTGCGTGGAGACGATGCGCGGCGGTATGGGTTGAAGACGATCTCGGATGCGGCGCGGTGGTCGTCGACGTGGAGGCTGGGCGTGGGGTATGAGTTTGCAGAGCGGCCGGATGGGTTGCGCGGATTGAGCGCGGCGTATGGGCTGCGGTTTGCGGGCGAGCCGCGGACGATGGAGCTGGGGTTGCTGTATCGGTCGCTGGCGGCGCGGCAGGTGGATATGGTGGCGGGGAACTCAACCGATGGGGCGATTCGGGCGCTGGACTTTGTGGCGTTGCAGGATGACCGGCACTACTTTCCGCCGTATGAGGCGGTGCCGCTGGTGCGGGAGGATGCACTGCAGCGGTGGCCGCAGATGGGAGTGGCGATGCAGCGGCTGGCCGGCAAGGTGAGCGCCGATGATATGCGCGCGATGAACCTGGCGGTGGAGAGCGGGCATCGCGATGTGGGCGAGGTGGTGCGGGCGTTTCGTGCGAGCAGGGGGCTGTGAGCGGCGAGGTCGTAGACTGGTAGCGATGAACAAGCGAGTGTCTATCGGGGTGCTGTTGCTGGCGTTGGCGGTTGCGGGGTGCAAGCGGAGTGGACGTGCGCCGGAGAGGGCTGCGGTTGCGAGTTCGGCGACTGCGAGCGCTGCGCCAACGGTGTCGAGTGTTGCTGCGCCAAGCGCGCCTGCGGTACTGAGTTCGTCGACAGGCAAGACGGGACAGTTCGGATGGAAGACGTATGACCGGGAGAGCTTCGTGACGCAGCCTTCGGAGGGACGCGTGTTCGAGGTGCCGCTCCATGCAGCAAAGCTGAGGGTGACGCTGAGTGCGTCGCAGCCGGTGCTGGCGGGCGTGATGACGCGGGAGCAGCTCTCGACGGGCAGAGGTGTGGTGCGGGCGGCGAAGTTTCTGTCGCTGCCGTGCAGCGTTGTGGGTCGGCCGAGCGGGGAGCGCGAGTGTGCGCTCTCGGTGATGACGCCGGAGGTGTTTGTGCTGCGCGATGTGCGCGAGCAGATGATGACGGGCAGTCGTCCTGGGGCGAACAACATCAACGTGACGCTGGCGGTGTGGGCCTGCGTGGCCGACTGCAAGGCAGTCGCAGGAGCGCAGTGATGGTGGAGCCGTGGTTGCGTGGGACTTTGACGGACGTGGAGCCGGTGCGTCGCGCGGTGCTGCACGCGCTGGAGCTGGCGGCGGAGGACGGCGAGCGCTGGGCGGCTATGCTGAGCGATGCGGAGATGTTTGCGCGGCCGGCGGGCGTGCCGTCGGTGGCGTTTCAGCTGCGGCATGTCGTGCGGTCGCTGGACCGGCTGCTGACGTATGCGGAGGGTGGGCAGTTGACGCGGGAGCAGCTTGCGGCACTCTCTGCGGAGATGGAGGATGTCGGCACGGCGAGTGCGGCGCTGCAGGAGTTTCGCGAGGGCGTTACGCAGGCTATGCTGCGGGTGAGAGCGATTGCGCCGGAGAGCTTCGCTGAGCCGCGCGGCGTTGGGCGAAAAATGCTGCCGACGACGGTGGCGGGCTTGCTGATTCACTGCGCGGAGCACACGCAGCGGCACGTGGGGCAGATGGTGACGACGGCGAAGGTTGTGCGAGGCTGATTGTTTGGCTCGCGGAGAGTGTGCGTGAGTGGGGCGAAACGCAGATTCCCTTCGGGAATGACAAAACAAAAACAGGGAATTACAAAACAGAAGCAGGGAATGACAAAGCGAGACGGGCTACTCCGGGCAGGTGGTTTCGGTCTGGATGAGGCAGGCGCGGTCGTAGTAGTGGACGCCGTCGTGCTCCTGGTAGTGGAGGATGGTGCGGCGGCCGTTGGCGGCGGGGGCGGAGACGAGCGTCTTGCCGGGGTCTGCGGTCTGCGGAGATGACTTTGTTGCAGCGAGTGCTTCGGTCATCACGCGGCCTTTGAGTGAGCCGTGGCTGGGGAGGGTGAGGCCGAGGATGGCGGCGACCGTTGGGGTGATGTCGATGTTGCCGACGGGTTCGGGATCGATGTAGCCGTGTTTGAAGTCGGGGCCGATGGCGGCCATGTTGTTCCAGGTCTGGTCGCGGGCGAGCGCGCCGTGGTTGCCCTGGCCCTCCTGGAGGTTGGTGTCGGTGATTTGAATGCCGCTCTGGTAGTCGCCGGGCTTGAGGAAGAAGTGTTTGAAGGTGACGGCGATGGTGGGGTTGGGAAGCTGGCTGGCGCCTTTGAGGCCGACGGCGGTGAGCGGCAGAGCGCCGGGGCAGGAGGTGGCAGTGGGGCAGAAGGTGTCGTCGACGAAGATGCCGGAGATGTAGTCGAGGTCGCTGAGTGCGGCAACGGTGTCTTTGACGATCTGAGCGGCTACCGTTGCGTCGTGGCTGGGGACGTAGAGGAAGTCGGTGCCGCCGTTGGAGGCGATGAGGACGTGGGCGTCGGAGCCGTCGAGGTGCTTGATCTGCGGGCCGAGGAGGGCACTGCCGTCGGCGGGATAGCCGGAGGTTTCGCCGCTGAGCGGGACCTCGGCGTAGACGGAGTCGCCGGAGGTGGCGCGCTGGTTGGCGTCGAAGAGGTGCTGGCGGGTGGCGAGCGCGAGGTCGATGCCGAGGAAGCCGGTGGGTATGGTGTGGGGCGGCTGCGGCTTGTCGTGGCCTTCGAGCTTGTAGGTGAGCGCGGCGGCGGGGCTGGCGATGGTGCCGCCGTCGGCGTCGAGCTCGCGGCGGCTGACGGTGGCGAAGCCGTGGTCGGAGGTGATGACGACGTCGGTGTTGGCCTTGATGGCGGGGTGCTGGTCGAGCCAGTCGAGCAGCTGTGCGAGGATGTGGTCGGCGTTGCGGAGGGCGAGCTTGACGGTTGGGCCGTTGATGCCGGGGGTGAGAGTCTGGAGGCTGTCGCCTTCGTTGTGCTGGGTGCCGTCGGGGTCGCGCGACCAGAAGAGGAGGACGAAGGGCTTGCCGGCCTGGGCGAAGTCGGGGAGGATGAGGCGGGTGGTGACGTCGGCGAGCCACTGCTCCTGCACGGTGTTGGCGGCGAGCGTGCCGGGCTGCGCGGCGCTGCCGCCGAAGCCGTTGGACCACTGGGAGTCTGGCGCGTAACCGTTGGTGCGAAGCGGGGCCTCGGTGGGCAGGCCGGATTTGGCGAGCTGTTCGGCGAAGGCGAGTGGCAAGGGGATGCTGTTGGTGTGGCCGGTGGACTCGTCGAGGATGAGCGTGTCGGGGATGTCCATCTGGCCGAGCTGGTTGCGGTGGACGGCGGCGATCTGCTGGATGGCGGTGGGGCCGAGCTTGCCGATGGCCGCGGTGCTGTAGCCGGCGGCGTGCGCGGCTTCGAGCAGCGTGGTCTCGCCGAGGTAGTTGCCGCTGAAGTCGGCGTTCATGCTGGCGAGGACGCTATCGTTTTCGAGAAAAGGCGCGATGCCGTCGGAGGGTGCCGGGGCGTAGGGGTCGGTGAGGTAGCGGCCGGGGTAGACGACGTTGCCGTAGTCGCCGGTGTCGCCGAGGCCGTGGCCGGTGGCGATGGCGGAGGCGTTGGCGGTGGTGACCGAGGGGTAGACCGAGTGGCTGTTGCGGAGGTCGACGCCTGCGGTGCGGATGCGGTAGAGCGTGGGCATGTCCTCGGGCGTGACCGAGTTGCGGCGGAGGCCGTCGGCGACGAAGAGGATGACGTTGCGCTGCGGCCTGGCGGCGGGCTGCTGGGCTGGAAGTGCGAGCGGCACGGCGGCGAAGAGGGCGATGGCGAAGAGCGGCTTGGTCACGTCAGGTTCCCTGCGGCAACTGCGGTTCAGGACCGGTACCCCCTCCCGGTGTTTTGGGGGTAAAGTCTTGATGAGATACGGGTTAGCGGCGGACTTTGCCAGTATGCCGGGAGGTCCCGGTGTACCCCGAAAATGGAAACGCCCGACGTGTGCCGGGCGAGAATCAGCTTGTGTCCTGATTGTAAACCCGGTGTCAAGAGCGGCGCAGCGGGCAGGTGGAGCTACCGGAAACGGAGCAGGTAGACGGCCATGCCGATGCCGATGGCGGCGAGCAGGAGTGCGAGGCTGACGGCGGCTTTGGAGGGCTTGCCGGGCTGCCAGGTGCCGTTGGCGAGCTGGCGGGTGAGGGCGAGGTGGTCCACGACGGCGACGATGTTGATGATGACGCCGAGCAGGACCAGGGCGACGCCGGTGACGACCGAGTGCGCGGTGGTGAGCCCGGTGGTGAGCGAGGTGGCGAGGTGCTGCGTCGCGGTGAACTCGCGCAGGAAGAGGCCGAAGCGGCTGACGGCGAAGCCGACGCCCATGAGTCCGAGGCCGGTGCGAATCCAGGCGAGGAAGGTGCGCTCGGCGGCGAGGTAGGTACGCGGGTCCTGTTCGGCTGGATTGGGCATAGGCAGTTGGATGCGGCGGGGGTCAGTAGCGGGGGACCTGGGGGTCGATGAGGCGGGACCAGGCGTCGATGCCGCCGGCGACGGACTGAGCTTTGTCAAAGCCCTGATTGCGGAGCCAGGCGGCGACGGAGAGCGAGCGCGCGCCGTGGTGGCAGAGGACGAGGATAGGGGCCTCGTCGTCGAGCTCCTGATGGGCGCGGGCGGGGATCTCGCCCATGGGCATGAGGGTCGCGCCGGCGATGCTGGCGGTGGCGACCTCCCACGGCTCGCGGACGTCGAGCAGCATGGGTGGGTGTGCAGCGGCGAGGAGCGTGCGGGCCTGGTCTACGGTGATTTCGAGGTCCATATGGATTGAGGATACAGGGGCGACGGGAGACTGCGCGAGCGGGGGGCGGATGCAGCTACTTCCGAGCGATCCACGGATGCGGAGGCAGGGTGGGTGCCTGATACGAGGAGCGTTGCACGGTTCAGCGAGATCTCGCAGACTGAGGTCGCGGTCGCTCCTGAGATCAGAGTCGGAAGAGATTGCGGGCGCGATCCGGCCAGCTCGACGGAGGATTGGCATACCATTGCGGCGGCAGTGCAACGCTGAGTGGCCGATTTATCTTCAGGAACCGGCGTATGTAGAGATAGGTCTCATCGTCTTGTAGAAGTTCCGAAACTTTGGAGTTCGTGTACGCGTCGCTGATGATGTCATCGAGCACCCGGCGAAGGTAGTCACTCATCAAGATTCGGGATACCCCGGACAGGGTTCCTTCCACTTCAATAGCTGCAGCGATTTCAAGTACGTTCATCAGGCGTTCGAGCCTGTCGCGCATGTTTCTTTCGAATATCGCCAGCTCTTCAGGAGTGTTGATGTCTCTATCCATATTGGACAATGCGGAGACGTAGTCGTTCCACATCCCACGAATCTCCGCGTTAAGCGGAATCATGGTGGCGACGGAGGCGTTCCTGTTTCCGCGGCGAAGAGTAAGGATTGCAACGACAATTGCGATTGCACCAAACGCAAGCGACAAGAGAGCGATCTGATCCTCTCGGCTCCAGGGGTCGGGATGAACCGCCAGCACGCAGGAAAGGATCATTCCTGTTCTTGCGGCTCCGCGTCGGGAAGGTTTGCGGCCTCAATCTGCTGCTTCTTCAGCAGGAACGAAGCAGACGCCATTTGGAGTTGGAGCTTGGCAGAGGCGTTTCCAAAGGCTCTTGTTTGGGCCGCCAGAACCTCCTGGGCTGCTTTGGTCGATTGGCTATCCCCTACGCGCACCCGTAGGATTTTTGGTTGAGAGTCAGCCATAGGAACCTCCTTCACGCAGCTTTATTATGCCAGTCGATGTATGTCCGAGCAATTTACGCGTTGGCTCCGTGGCACTTTTTGTACTTCTTGCCGGAGCCGCAGAAGCAGGGGTCGTTGCGGCCGATCTCGGAGCCGGTGCGGCGGGTGGCTGTGGCGGTGGCGGTGCCGCCGGCGTGGCGCGCGGCTTCCAGGTCGCGCTGCTTGCTGCGCTGGAACTCGCGTTCGAGCGCGTCGATGGTGGTCTTTGGGGAGGCCGTGGGGACCGGCGGCGGTGTGGGTGCGTTGTTGTAGCTGTTGACCGGGCCTGTGCCGGCGGAC
>JAJZFE010000097.1 GCA_021798655.1 Acidobacteriota bacterium
GTAAAAGACTCATGCGGGGATTGGATGCACGGGGTGGGGGAATCTCTTCATGCCTTGGCTACTCGTGGTACACCGCAGCGATCTGGTCTTTGTACTTTTCGAGGATGACGCGGCGCTTCAGCTTCATGCTGGGGGTAAGCTCGCCGGTTTCGACGGCCCACTCTTCGGGCACGACGATGACCTTCTTGAGCGTCTCGTGCGCCTCCAGACCGGCGTTGACGTGCTTGACGATGGACTCGTACTGCTGGTGCACCTTCGGATGGCGAATCAGGGCGTCGCGGTCGCCAGAGGGCACGCCGTTCTGCCCGGCCCAGCGGACGAGCGCGGCGATATCGGGCGAGACGATGACGCTGGCGAACTTCTTCATATCGCCGACGACGGCTGCGTTGCTGACCAGGGCATCGGCCTTGAGGCGGCCTTCGATGGGCTGCGGCGCGATGTACTTTCCGCCCGAGGTCTTGAGCAGCTCCTTCTTGCGGTCGGTGATGGAGAGAAAGCCGTCTTCGAGCTTGCCGATGTCGCCGGTCTTGAACCAGCCGTCCGGGGTGAACTCCTTGCGGGTGTCCTCTTCGCGACGCCAGTAGCCGGCGAAGACGGAGGTGCCTTTGACCTCGATCTCGCCGTCCGCGGCGATGCGCAGCTCGATGTTGGGGATCAGTCCGCCGACCGTGCCGATGCGGCTGGCGTCGAAGGTGTTGCGCGAAAGAACGGGCGAGGTTTCGGTGAGACCGTAGCCCTCAAAGACGCGGATGCCGAGGTCGAGAAACCACTCGGCGGAGTCCATGCCGAGCGGCGCGCCGCCGGAGATGAACATGCGCGCGTTGCCACCGAAGGCTTCGCGAAGCTTGGTGTAGACGAGCTTGTTGGCGAGCTTCCACAGCGGCGAGCCGGGCGTCCTGCCGGCGAGCACCTCCTTGCGGTGGCTGCGTCCGACGCCCTGCGCCCAGTGAAAGATCTTCTTCTTCAGGCCCGTGGATTTGGCCTCGGTTCCCTGCCGGACCTTCTCATAGACGCGCGGGACCGCGAGGAAGATAGATGGCTTGACGGCCTTCATCGCGCCGACCAGATCGTCGAACTTTGGCAGGTAGGCGATCTGGCCTCCGTTGCCGTAGATGGCGTAGTCGAGGTGGCGCGCGAGACAGTGGCTGAGCGGCAGGAAGGAGATGGAGATATCGTCGGGCCCGATGTAGTAGCCGTCGGTGGAGTGGCGCAGGTTGTCGGCGAGGTTGCGGTGCGTGAGCATCACGCCCTTGGGCTCGCCGGTGGTGCCGGAGGTGTAGACGATGGTCGCCAGCTCCTCGGGTTTGGTCGCGCGCACCATCGCGTCAAAGCCGGGGTCGGGCTTCTCCAGTGCGACCGCGCCGTTGAGCGCGGAGGCGAAGCTGTCCACGTTGCCGAAGTCGCCCTCGTCGAAGACGCAGACGTGCTCCAGCGAGGGGACCTCGCCGGCTTCGAGCAGCTTTTTGAACTGTGCCTTGCCGGAGAGGATGAAGGCTTTGGAGCCGGAGTCGCGCAGGATGTAGCCCATCTGCTCGGGCGTCAGCGTCTGGTACAGCGGCACGCTGACCGCGCCGATAGCGAGGATGGCGAAGTCCACGACGGGCCACTCCCAGCGGTTTTCGCTGACCAGGGCTACGCGGTCGCCGCGCTGAATGCCCCAGCGGCGCAACATCTCCACGGTGGCGCGGACACGGCCGTACATGGCCTGCGAGGTGATGGGCTTCCACTCGCTGTGGTCCTTCCACTGCGCCACGACCTTGCTGCCGCGCTGCGTGGTAAAGAGGAACAGCTCATTGATCGTCGAAAACTCTAGCATCCAGTCGCTCTCCGTGGCGGTGCCGCTGCGCTGCGATGGCAGGCAGTCAACCCGCTGCCATCTTACCCTGTCGTGCTTCTGTCAGGCTGCGAGATTGGATGCACAGAAGTCTGTGTGTGATTGCTAATGAACGGCTGTGCCGGGCGTGCTCCTGGCCGGGACCTTGGGGAAGTAGCCCGCGCGAGTGCGCACCTGCAGGCTGCGGAAGCCCTTCTCCTTGGCTTCGACGTGAATCTGCCGATAGCCGCCGAGCGACGGTGGCTTGGTGGAGCGGTACTCGATGGTGTACTGCGTGCGAATATCCTGTGCGACCTCCTGGGCGATCGCGTCGACGTCCTTGAGGGCCTTGGGGAAGTAGGCCTCGCCACCGGTCTCTGCGGCGAGCTCGGTGAGCACGTCGCGGGAGTGATGCGCCTCGCTGCGGCTGGTGTCGTCGCCGAAGAGGAGGCCGATGCAGTAGATGGCCGGGCCATCGAGGTCCTGGACGCGGCGGATGGCCTGCTCCAGCGTGGCGCTGGAGGCGTTGTCGTCGCCGTCGGTGACGATGAGCAGCACCTGCTTGGGCCGATGAGCGTTCTTGGAGAGGTAGTCGGCCGAAGCGATAACCGCGTCGTAGAGCGCGGTGCCGCCGCTGGAGCGGATGTAGCTTAGTCCCTGCTGCAGCTTGGGAATGCTGTTGGTAAAGTCCTGATCGATGTAGGCCTCAGAGCTGAAGTCGACGAGAAAGGCCTCGTCCTGCGGGTTGGAGAGACGAACGAGATTGAGGCTGGCGGCATCGACGGCGGCGCGCTTGTCGTACATGGAGCCGGAGCTGTCGATGAGGATGCCCATGGAGACGGGCACGTCCTCATGGCGGAAGCCGACGATGGTCTGCGGCACGCCGTCCTCATAGACATGGAAGGAGGACTGGGGCAGCGTGTCGACGGGGTGCCCGGAGCCATCGATGACGGATGCGTTGAGGCGGACCTCATACGAGTCCACGGTGAGGACGTACTTGCCGTCCTGCTTGGAGACGGAGTTGCCTGCGGCCTGCGGTGCGGTTGCGGAAGCGGCCGGCGAGCCTGCGTCGGGCGAGGCCACAGGGTCGGAGTCGCGGGAGAGGTCAGGCGCAGCGGGGTGCGCGGCGCTCTGCTGTGGGCTCTGCGCGGCAGCGGTCATTGCCGACTGCTGGAGGCCGGACGATGCGGCCCAGGCCGTGGCTGGCAGAAAGGCCGCCAGCAGAATCAGACTTCGTGTCCAAGCACTGCAGTTGCTGCGTTGTTGCATAGAACCTCTGGCGGCCGCGCACAAGGGCAGATGACAATCCCGGCCATGGAAACGGTCGCTACTCCAATCTAAGATATCGCGCCTCCCTACTTTACTGCGCGCTTCGTGATTAGGATGCAGGACTGAGTGCCGGAGAAGGTACCCGTTAGGGGCAGAAGCGTGGCGCGGCGCCTCGGCCAGGCCAGCGGATCGAACCACTGATTGACCCGTCATCGGTCGTATGCTCTAATTCGCGCGTCCGTGACAGCGAGCATTTTCGCGTTCGGAACACCCAGATTTGCAGTGTCAAGAGCTCTCAGGAGGCAATCCAGTTATGCACTTTGGCGTACCCGCGGCAATCGTAGTTTCCTTGCAGGATGCAGTTCCCACAGCCATATCTTCGAGCGACGCGCTATGGCTGTGGATCGCCCTTGGCGTCGGGTTTCTGGCGCTGATCGCCGCCTTTGCCCTGGCGAAGATGGTGCTGGCTGCCGATACCGGCACGGCCGAGATGCAGGCCATCTCCAACGCCATCCGCGAGGGCGCAGAGGCGTTTCTGGCTCGGCAGTACAAGACGATCGGGATTCTGGCCGTGGTGATCGCCGTGGTCGTCTTTGTGGGGTACAACGTTTCGCCGCGCACGCACGACGTGGCGCTGAAGACGGTGATCGCGTTTCTGGTGGGGGCCATCTGCTCCGGCCTCGCGGGCTTTACGGGCATGTACGTGTCCATCCGCGCGAACATCCGCACGGCGGCTGCGGCGCGCAAGTCGCTGAACGGCGCGCTACAGGCGGCGCTTCGCGGCGGCGCGGTGACGGGCCTGGTGGTGGTGGCGCTGTCGCTGATCGGCGTTGGGCTGCTGTTCTTCGTCTTCGGCGGGCTGGACCATCCGCAGACGGTTCCCTACCAACTGGTCGGCTTCGGCTTTGGCGCTTCGCTGGTGGCGCTGTTCGCGCAGCTGGGCGGAGGCATCTACACCAAGGCAGCCGACGTGGGCGCGGACCTGGTCGGCAAGGTCGAAGCGGGCATCCCGGAGGATGATCCGCGCAACCCGGCCGTGATTGCGGACCTGGTGGGCGACAACGTGGGCGACTGCGCCGGCCGTGGCGCGGACATCTTCGAATCCACCGCCGCAGAGAACGTTGGCGCGATGATCCTCGGCGTGGCGCTGTATCCGGTGTTCGGCATCAAGGGCATCCTGTTTCCGCTGATCGTCCATGCGATCAACCTCATCAGCTCGATCATCGGCGTGGCCATCGTAAAGACCACGGACACCGAAGATCCGATGTCGGCGCTGAACCGCGGCTTCTACGTGACGAGCGCGCTCGCGCTGTGCGGCTTCGCGTTCGCGGTCCATGCGATGCTGAACGGCCCGGGCGTCGTCTGGACGTGGCTGCTCTCCTGCGGTGTGGTCGGAATGGTGACAGCATTCCTCTTCGTGTGGATCACGCAGTATTACACCGAGAGCAAGTATCGTCCGGTGCAGTCGATTGCCGAGGCCTCGCTCACTGGCCCGGCGACAAACATCATCAGCGGCATCGCTGTGGGCATGGAGACGCCCGCGCTGCCGGTCATCGTGATCTCCGCCGCGCTGCTGCTGAGCTACTACTTCGGCGTAAAGGGCCTGGCCGGCGCGACCGATGCGAGCGGGATGCCGCTGCACATCGCCAACTACGCGAAGGGCATCTACGGAACGGCCATTGCGACGATGGGCATGTTGTCCTCGGCAGCCTACATTCTGGCGATGGATACCTTCGGGCCGATCACCGACAACGCGGGCGGCATCATCGAGATGTCCAACCAGGACGAGGCCGTCCGCGACAAGACGGACAAGCTGGACTCGGCGGGCAACACGACGAAGGCACTCACCAAGGGCTATGCGATCGGCTCGGCATCGCTGGCGGCGTTCCTGCTCTTCTCCGCGTATCTGGAGGAGATCAAGTCCATCGTGACGAGCCGCGTGGCGGATGCCGGTGCGGCGGGCTACATGCCTCCGGGCTGGTCGTTCACCAACATCAACCTGGCGGAGATTCCGGTCTTCGTCGGCGCGCTGCTGGGCGCGATGCTGACCTACCTCTTCTCGTCGCTGGCGATCAAGGCGGTGGGCCGCACCGCGCAGATGGTGGTGAAGGATGTGCGCGACCAGTTCAAGGAGAAACCCGGCATCATGCTGGGCACCGAGAAGCCGGATTACGCGCGGTGCGTGAGCATCGTAACGGGCGCGGCGCTCAAGGAGATGGTGCTGCCGGGCGTGCTCGCCGTCGGGCTGCCGGTTGCGGTGGGACTGATCTTCCGCAACTTCAGCTCGGTCTATGGCTCAGGCTCGGAGGTGCTCTCGGCCGGCTCGCACCTCACGGTGCCGACGATCAACGGTGTGCCGGTAAACCTGGGCGGTGCAGAGGCCGTTGCGGGCCTGCTGATGGTCGGAACGATCTCCGGCATTCTGCTGGCCATGCTGATGAACAACGGCGGTGGCGCGTGGGACAACGCGAAGAAGTGGATCGAGACGGGCGTGTACGGCGGCAAGAAGTCCGACGCGCACAAGGCTGCCGTGGTCGGTGATACGGTCGGCGACCCGTTCAAGGACACCGCTGGACCTTCGCTGCATGTGCTCATCAAGCTGCTGGCGACGATCACACTGGTGCTCGCGCCGCTGTTCTTGTAGCGACTGCTGCAACGCTGACCGCCGCTCACACGTTCGAGCGGCGGTCGCGTTTGCACAGCACTTGTTCTAGGCTGTAACGAGGAGACTGCTTATGTCATCAGAATCCGCCTCTCTCGCCTCTGAGATCGAAGCCCTCACCGCTCCCCTGATTGCCAGCGGCAAGTTCGCCAATACGAGCGAAGTGGTTCGTGCCGCAATCGACGCGCTGCGCAAGCAATTGGAGGAACGGACCTACGACGAAGCCTGCGTCCAGGCCGCCGAAGAAGGTGAGGCCAGCGGCCTGTACGATGGCGACATCTTCGAACAAGTCCTTTCCGAGCTGCGATTGAAAGCAGGGGCAGCGGCTTGATGCCATCCGTCCGCTACTCCAACAAAGCTTTAGACGACCTTCGAAAGATCGGTAACTTTACCCTCGACAGATGGGGACTTGTTCAGGCGGAAAAGTACGTGAATGCCCTCCGTGAAGGCTGCATCCTGATCGCAGAGTTGCCTCACGTTGGGAGACACTACAACCCCTCGAACCCTTCGAGATACAGATTCGAATTACATAGCCACGTCGTCCTGTACTCCATTCGGGAGGGCGGCATCACCGTCCAACGGTTTCTACAGAAGAACAGACTGCTGCCGAGGGGATAAAGCCTCTTCCACCCTGACTGCGGCTCCCCTATACTGATTTCGCCAACACATCGATCTTCCTGGAGCCGTCTATGTCCTCCGTACGACTTCTCGTTGGAACAAAAAAAGGCGCTTTTGTGCTTACCGCTGATGGCAAGCGGAAAGACTGGGCGATCAGCGGTCCGCACTTTGCGGGCTGGGAGATGTATCACCTGAAGGGCTCGCCGGTGGACCCCAACCGGCTGTATGCCTCGCAGTCGAGCGGCTGGTTCGGGCAGCAGATTCAGCGGTCCGACGATGGTGGCGCGACGTGGAAGCCCATGGACAACAAGTTCGCCTACGCCAGCACGCCGGGCACGCACCAGTGGTACGACGGCACGCCGCATCCGTGGGAGTTCAAGCGCGTGTGGCATCTGGAGCCCTCGCTGACCGATCCCGATACCTGCTACGCGGGCGTGGAGGACGCGGCGCTCTTCCGCACCACCGATGGCGGACAGAGCTGGCACGAGCTTCCCGGGCTGCGGACCAGTGCGACAGGCCCGAACTGGCAGCCTGGCGCAGGCGGGCTCTGCCTGCACACGATCGTCCTGGACAAGGCGCATCCCGAGCGGATCGTGATTGCGATCTCGGCAGCGGGCGCGTTCCGCAGCGACGACGGTGCGAAGACGTGGAAGCCGATCAACAAGGGGCTGCACTCCAAGTACATTCCCGACCCGACGGCCGAGGTTGGTCACTGCGTCCATCACATCGCCATGAACCCCGCGAAGCCGAATACGCTGTACATGCAGAAGCACTGGGACGTGATGCGGTCGGACGACGCGGGCGACCAGTGGACCAGGATCAGCGGGAATCTGCCGACCGACTTCGGGTTCGTCATCGACACGCACGCGCACCAGCCGGAGACGGTCTACGTGGTGCCGATCAAGAGCGACTCCGAACACTTTCCGCTGGACGGCGAACTGAAGGTGTATCGCAGCCGCTGCGGCGGGAACGAGTGGGAGCCGCTGACCCGCGGGCTGCCGCAGAAGGACTGCTACGTGAACGTGCTGCGCGACGCGATGTGCGTGGACCAGCTGGACGATTGCGGCGTGTACTTCGGCACGACGGGCGGGCAGGTCTACTGCTCGCCGGATGGTGGCGAGAGCTGGAGCGCGATCACCAGCAATCTTCCGGCGGTGCTGTCGGTTGAGGTACAAACGCTGACGTAGCCGCGAAGCCTGCGCGAGCGGATAGAATAGCTGGGTATGCTTGATCTGGGATTTGTGCGGGGAAATCTTCCGCTGGTGGAAGAGAAGTTGAGGCTGCGGGGTGCCGATGGCGACCTGCTGGCCGGGTTTGCGGCGCTCGATGCGGA
>JAJZFE010000225.1 GCA_021798655.1 Acidobacteriota bacterium
TCCACCGCAATCGTCGTGTTCGACGGGTTGCCGCCCGCCGCCGCGGCCATCTGCTGCAACTGCTGCTGCAGGTCGTCCGGGTCATCGGCCAGCGCCTGCAAACGGTCGCCGGAGATCGTCACCGTCGGCCCGCTCGACGTCGTGCTCGCACTCTCTGCACCCGCGCTCACGTCCACCTGCGTCTCCACCTCCGCCGGTGCCAGCAGCACATCCAGCGCGCCGTGCGGCACCTTCACCGCAATCTCCTTCGTCGTAAACCCCGGCATCGCCACCGTCAACGTATGCGCGCCGTTGCTCAGGCACGCAAAACGATACCTGCCGTCCGACCCGCTCTGCACCGCCGCACCGCCATCCACCGCAAGCGACGCGCCCGGAATCAGCGCCTGCGTCGTGTCCCGCACCGTGCCCGTCAACGCACTGCCGTGGCAGGCAGGCTCCGCCGTCTCCGCAAAGGCATGGGGGATCGCAAGCGCCAGCAGGCTGGCGGCAACAACAAACTTCATGGTCATCTCCTGTTCAGGTCGTGCGGGCAGACATCGACCATCGCGTGCCAAAGCACGACCGCCGAACCCGCAGCTTGCATTCAACCGCTGTACGCAACTCCACAGACTGAAGTTCCCGCGAAAGGTTTCAACCTGCCTTATAACGGAGGCACAGACTCAACCCGCAAGACATCCTCCACCGACGGAATCGGATCGTAAAACTGCCGCAGCATCAGATGGCAAAACTGCCGCGGGCGCCCCTTGACACGGCCGTTATAATGGAAGCAGTCGGAAGATTGCGCGGCGACGCCGGGCTCTTCCAGACCCCCACGGCCCAGCGCCGTCGCAGCTACTTTTTTGACAATTCGACCTTCGTAACGCACCAAAGGCGGTACGAGCCTAACATCAATCTTGCGAAGACTTTAGGCCCAAAACCCGGGGTGGGTACAAGTACCCCTACGCCGCCGAAGTCAGCGCCGCAAGCGCCTTCTCCAGGCTCGCCGGATCCTCCACGTTGCTGGTCGCCAGCGCACGGTCGATCTGCCGGTTCAGCCCGCAGAGCACCTTGCCCGGCCCGACCTCGAGGAACTGGTTCGCGCCGCTGGCCGCCAGCAGCTGGATGCACTCCACCCAGCGCACCGCGCCGGTCACCTGCCGCACCAGCGCCTCGCGGACCGCCGCGCCGCGCGTCATCAGCACAGCGTCCACATTGGCCGCCACCGGGTAGGCCGGATCGTGAAACGCCACCGCCGCCAGCGCGTCGGCCAGCGCGTCCTGCGCCGGCTGCATCAGGCTGCAGTGGAAAGGCGCGCTCACCGGCAGCATCACCGCCTTCTTCGCTCCGGCCTCCAGGCACAGCGCTGCGGCCCGCTCCACCGCCGCCTGCGCGCCGGAGATCACCGTCTGCGTCGGCGAGTTCATGTTCGCCGGCGACACCGCTCCCGCGCTCGCCGCCTCCGCGCAGGCAGCCACGATCTGCTCCACCGGCAGCCCCAGGATCGCGGCCATCGCGCCCTGCCCCGCCGGCACGGCCGATTGCATAAACTGCCCACGGGCTCGCACCGTGCGCACCGCGTCGGCAAAGCTGAACGTCCCCGCCGCCACGTGCGCCGAGTACTCGCCCAGCGAGTGCCCCGCCGCAAATGCCGCCTTCAAACCGCGCGCAGCCAGCTCCGGCTCCAGCACGCGCAGCGCCGCGATCGACATGGTGAGAATCGCCGGCTGGGTGTGCTCGGTCAGCTTCAGCTGCTCCTCCGGCCCGTCGAAGATCAGCCGCGACAGCGCAAAGCCCAGCGCGTCGTCCGCCTCTTCAAACACCGCCCGCGCGGCCGGTGAAGCGTCATACAACGCGCGGCCCATGCCTACGCTCTGCGAGCCCTGGCCCGGAAAAAGAAGTGCGATCGTTGTCTGGTTTGAAGGCTCGGTATTCATCACCTAACAGTGTAGATGAGCCGCCGCTGCCGCACTACTCCAGCGTGCCGGTGATGAACTGCTGCTCCGCCTTCGCCGTTACCAGCGTGTACAACGCGAACTGCCGGCTGGACTGCGCACGCAGCTCCATCAGCAGGCTGGCACGATGGCCGCCGTCCGGATCGACCACATCCACCGGCCGCATCCACGGCACGCGGTTCAGGTGCGTCGCATCGGTCACGCTGCTCAGCGCGACCTGCAGGTCGCCCGAGGGCAGCCGCTGCGCCACCAGCGTTGCGTACACAGGCCCCCCGGCCACCAGCGGCTGCTCGGCGGAAAAAACGAACGTCGGCAAGCCACCGTAGCTCAGCTCGTAGCCGCGAAGATCTTCGTTCGCGAGTGTGAGCGACGGCGTTGCAGGTGGCTGCGGCTTCTTCGTCGCAGCGTGCTTCGCGGCTGTGCCTCCTGGCATCGGCTTGCTGGCAGCAGGCTTCGTGGCAAACGAAGGACCGCTGTTCAGCACAGGAGCAGTAGCCGTAACCACCGCAGCCTCCAGTTTATTGCTGGTTAGATAGGATGCGACCATCGGCAACGCGAGCGCCTCAACGCCGCGCAGTGTCTCGGCGCGCTCCGCAGAGGACTCCCACGCGCGTGCAAAGACGTGCGGCTCGGCGATCAAAGCATCCGACACGGCGACCGCCTGGTGCAGACTCGGCGGCAGGCCCGTCAGCTGCTTCGGAACGAGTTGCTCGGCCGGCACGCCGCGATGCAGAGAGGGCCGGTCAGGATCATCGTTGAGCGAGGTGGCCAGCGGGATTACGCTGCCGCTGTCCTTCTGCTTCTTGGTCCGGCCGGTCTCCGGCTTCGGGTCGCGGTGCCGCAGCGTGGGCCGGTCGGGATCGTCGTCGGGTGCCGGATTCGCTGGCGCACTGCTGGTTGTCGTCTGCGTTGCGGTGCTCTTGTTGTTGCTCTTCGCACCGTTGCTGTCACTCTTCGCTGCGGCGCTGTCGTCCTCCGCACCGGCCCGCACGGCGAGGTGAGGCGCATCGTCATCGCCACCGTCCACCACGGAAGGCTGCACGGCCGAAGCGGTCAGCGTGTTCTTCTTCGGTGGCGCTGGCACTGCGAAGCGCCCGTAGCCATACCAGGCGCCAACCAGATTGTCGTCGGCAACGGAGCCGCGCGAGACCACGTCGCGGGCGTACTCCACGTCGAAGAGGCCGAGGCTCTGGCCCGCGCGTTCGATCGAGTACTCGTCACCGGTCTCCAGCGTGAACGGAACCGGTCGCGCCAGGTACAGGTCGCCGTCTTCGAAGTGGCTGTTGATGAAGAGTGTCAAGGGAATCAGTCGCGCTGAGTCTGGCTTCTTCAGCTCGCCGGTCCACTCGTAGACGCCGATGGCACGGGTCACGCGTTCCGGCTTCTCAACCTTGTGCATCTGCGCGCACAGCGGCGAGGCCAGCACCAGAAGTGCAGCCAGGGTTCCAGCTCTTTTGATCGTGATCACTGCGCGCGTCTGCATCCTCACCAGTTTAGACGCCCTGCCGATTGCTTTGGACTACTTCTCGCTCAGTCTGCGGCAGCGTGGTCAGGCTGGCGGCTGCCAAAGCCGATAGCCTCCAGCAGATGGTGCCGCCAGCGCGGCAATGCCACGCGCAGTCTGTCGAAGAACAGGTAGATCACCGGCGTGGTGAAGAGCGTCAGGCACTGGCTCACGATCAGGCCGCCGACGATGGCGATGCCCAGCGGCCGCCGCAACTCCGCGCCCGTGCCTGTGCCCAGGGCCAGCGGCAGTCCACCGAGCAGCGCAGCCATCGTGGTCATCAGGATAGGCCGGAAACGCAGCAGGCAGGCCTCATAGATCGCATCTCGTGGCGACTTGCCGTGCACGCGTTCCGCGATAAGAGCAAAGTCGATCATCATGATGGCGTTCTTCTTCACAATGCCGATGAGCAGAATGATGCCGATGATCGCAATGACGGAGAGTTCCACGTGGAACAGAATCAGCGCCAGCAGCGCGCCGACGCCGGCCGAAGGCAGCGTGGAGAGAATCGTCAGCGGATGGATGAAGCTCTCGTACAGAATGCCCAGCACGATATACACCGTGACGATCGCCAGCACCACCAGCAGCGGTTCCGATGCAAACGATGCCTTGGCCGCCTCGGCTGTGCCCTGAAAGCCACCGGCGATGCTCTCCGGCATCCCGATCTGTACGCGTGCGCGTTCAATGGCGACCGTTGCCTGCGAGAGCGAGACGTTCGGCGCAAGATTGAACGACAGCGTTGCCGCTGGCGTGAGTGACTGGTGATTCACTGCGAGCGGTATACGCGTCTCTTCGAGATGCGTGATCGCGGACAGCGGCACCTCTGCTCCACTGGTCGACTTCACGTAAATCTTCTCCAGCGCGGCAGGGTCATTCTGGTACGGCTGATCGACCTCTTCCACCACGTGATACTGGTTCAGCGGCATGTAAGTCGTGGAGACCTGGCGCTGGCCGAAGGCATCGGACAACGTTGAGTCGATGGCCAGAGCGGACACACCGAGACGCGACGCCGTGTCGCGATCGATGACCAGATTGGTCTCCAGGCCCTGGCTCTGCTGGTCCGATGCTACGTCCGTCAGCTCGTGCAGCTGCTGCATGGCGGCAAGCATCTGCGGAGTCCACTTGTTCAGGTCGTCGTTGGAGTCCGCCGTCAACGTGTACTGATACTGCGTCGCTGTCGGCCGGCCGCCGATCGTCAACTCCTGCGCCGATTGCAGAAACAGCGTGACGCCCGGCACACTCGTCGTCTGCGGCCGCAGGCGGTCAATGATGGCATCCGGAGTGTCACCGAGCTTCTGTCGCGCAGACGCGGGCTTCAACACAACAAACAGGTTGGCCTGGTTCGATGAACTTCCACCAGGCCCGCCGCCGCCAAGGAAGCTCAAGGCAGAGTCCACCGAGCGATCATTCATCACGATGGTCATCATCTGCTTCATCTTGGCCTGCATGTTGTCGAAGCTGGTGTCCTGCTGTGCACGGATCTGGCCGGCGAGCCTGCCGGTGTCCTGCTGTGGAAAGAAGCCTTTGGGGATGAGCACGAAGAGATAGATGTTGAGCACGAACGTAAGCAGGAAGACGATGAGCGTGAGTCCCTGATGATTCAGAACCCAGCGCAGACCGCGTTCATACTCCTCGGTGAGACGCTTCAGGTGCCGCTCGCCCAAGCGGTAGAACCAGCCTTTAGCAACCTCTGCATGTGGCTTCAGAAACTTTGCCGAAAGCATCGGTGTGGTAGTGAGCGAGACTACCAGTGACACGGCGATGGCCACCGAGAGAGTGACCGCGAACTCACGAAAGAGGCGGCCGACGATACCGCCCATCAGCAGAATCGGTATAAAGACCGCGATAAGCGAGACGGACATGGAGACCACGGTAAAGCCGATCTCTCGGGCACCGAGCATTGCCGCTTCAAACGGTTGCATCCCCTCTTCGAGATATCGCGAGATGTTTTCAATCACGACGATCGCATCGTCGACGACGAAGCCGGTGGAGATTGTCAGCGCCATCAGGCTGAGGTTGTCCAGCGAGTAGTTCAACAGGTACATCACGCCAAAGGTGCCGAGCAGCGACAGCGGCACAGATACCGATGGAATCAGCGTGGCGCGCACCTCGCGCAGGAAGAAAAACACGACCAGCACGACAAGCAGTGTGCTGACGATCAGCGACCGCGTGACATCGTGCACACTGGCCCGGATCATTGTGGTGCGGTCGAGCACGACGTGCATCTTCATGCTGGGCGGAATCGATGCCTGGAGCTGCGGCAGAATCTTCAGGACATTGTCTACAGTCTCGATGACATTCGCGCCGGATGCTTTGAAGACCACCACCAGAATTGTCGGCCGAGTGTTCCAGTACCCTCCGGTGTGGATGTCCTCCACGCTGTCTTCAACGCGCGCGACGTCACCCAGTCGAACGATGCCGTGCTCATTGGCAGCGCCGACGGTTGAGATCGAGGTGTTGGAGAAGTTTTTCGCGCCGCTTGTGCTTGCAGCGGTGCCCTGTCCGCTTGCGCTGGCAGACGTAGTATCGGTCAGCGTGTTGGTGGCAGTTGTGGTGGACGGCGTAGCGGGAATATTGGATTGATTGCTGCCTGTCGAGGTGGTGGTTGAAGCCTGCTGACTGCTTACCGATGAGGCCTCGCTGGCCGGCAGCGCATTCGACGCCGCGGCGGACGAGACGGGCCCCTGGTTGGTCGCGATGATGAGCGGCGCATAGTCCGCGGCTCCGTGCAGTTGGTCGGTTGCGTAGAGCGCGATTCGATTCGAATGTGGCCCCTGACCGTTGATGTAGCCCACAGGCTTCTCAACATTGTTGCCGCTGATGGCCGCACGCAACGCTTCCAGCCCGATCTTCTCATTCGTCAGAGCATTCGGATTCGCTTCAATGCGCACGGCGGGCTTGGCGGAACCGCCTGTGAACGTCTGCCCGACGCCCTGTACCTGCGCGATCTTCTGCGCCAGTATAGAGTCCGCTGCGTCGTACATCTGCCGTGTTGTCGCCGTGTCTGAGGTAAGAGTAAGGATGAGAATCGGCGCATCGGCAGGGTTGAGCTTGCGATACGTGGGGTTCATCGGGAGGTTCGACGGAAGCTGGGCGCGGGCCGCATTGATGGCGGCCTGCACGTCGCGGGCTGCACCGTCGATGTCGCGGTTCAGATCGAACTGCATCGTGATCGCGGTCGCGCCCAGAGAGCTTGCAGAGGTCATCTGGTTCACGCCAGCGATACGTGAAAACTGTCGTTCCAGCGGTGTGGCGACCGAGGACGCCATCGTATTTGGATCTGCCCCGGGTAACGCGGCACCCACCGAGATCACAGGGAACTCCACCTGCGGCAAGGACGCGACGGGCAGTAACGTGTAAGCGACTGAGCCCGCGATCAAGATTGCGAAGGACAGCAGGAAGGTTGCCACCGGGCGCTTGATGAATGGCGCAGAAAAGTTGACGCCGAGATTGTCCGCGCTATGGGCTTTGGCGTTGTCGAGTTGGGGCTCGTGACTGGACATCACCGGCCTCCGCCCACCTCTACCGTTGCGGGCCCGTGCTGGCCGCCGTGTAGATGCTCATACAGTTCCTCGTCGGCCCTTGCCGTACCAAGGTACTTGCGGCCGACGCGATCGAAGAACAGATACACAACGGGAGTGGTGAAGAGCGTCAACACCTGGGAGATAACGAGACCACCGATGATCGAAATGCCCAGTGGCCGCCGCAGCTCAGAGCCTGTACCCGTGCCAAGAGCCAGCGGCACGGCGCCGAGCAGCGCGGCCATCGTTGTCATCATGATGGGGCGAAACCGCAGCAGGCACGCCTGATAGATTGCCTCGCGCGGGGTCATACCCTGCTCGCGTTCGGCTTCAAGAGCAAAATCGATCATCATGATGGCGTTCTTCTTCACGATGCCGATCAGAAGAATGATGCCGATCAATGCGATGACCGAGAGGTCAATGCGGAAGAGCAGCAGCGCAAGGATCGCACCGACTCCTGCCGATGGTAGCGTCGAGAGAATCGTCACCGGATGGATGTAGCTTTCGTAAAGAACGCCGAGCACGATATATACGGTAATGAGCGCGGCGAGAATCAGAAGCGGCTCGTTCGCGAGTGAGGCCTGGAACGCTGCTGCCGTTCCTTGGAATGCAGTGTTCACGCTGACTGGGAAGTGTTCCGCAGCGACAGCATTGTTCACCGCAGTGACCGCATCGCCGATGGAGTATCCCGGCGCAAGGTT
>JAJZFE010000437.1 GCA_021798655.1 Acidobacteriota bacterium
CGGGCCGGTCGTGGTGAACATCTTCCTCTTCCACGCGCTGCTGGCGCCGGCGGGTCTGCCGCTGGCTCTGGTCGTTGTGGTGCTCTGGCTGCTGGTGTTTGCGGGCGTGCGATCGGCGTTCAGCGGCATCTTCCAGGCCAGGCCGTAGGCTTCCCGTCGCACAGCCGGGACGGGTCGTGGCCTTCTGCCGCGGCCCGTTTTTCTGGTTCCCCGGCGTGGATGATAGCCTCGGGATCATGGCTGCAAACCGACAACTGGAAGACCTCTGCGCTCTCTACGAGCAGAAGAGTGAGCCCGAGCTTCTGGCTCTCTACGCGCAACGCGACGACCTCACCGACCTCGCGCAGCAGGCACTGGAGCAGGTGATGCGCCAGCGCCACATCGCCGCGCCCACCGCCGCCGCCGAAGAGGCCTCCTCCGCGCCGGACGCCGAGCAGCCGCGGGGCCTCGCCGCCGACGAGGTCTGCCTCTTCACCTTCAGCGACGCCTTCCAGGCCAGCGAGGCCCTCCGCCTTCTGGAGCAGCACGACGTCCCCTGTCGCATGGTCAACTGGGACGAGCTCCGGCCGCGCAGCGAGAGTGGCGGCCCGCCCATGCGGCTCGGCCTGGTGGTGTCACGGCCGGACGCAGAGCAGGCCAAACGCATCCTCCAGAAGGCCATGAATCTCTTTCCCCCGGCCGAGGGTCACGACGACTTCGCCGACTTCGATGCCCTCGACGGCTTCCTGCTCGTCGGCGTCTTCGCCCGCCAGGACGCTCTCCGCGTCGCCCATGCCCTCGGCTTCCACGGCGTCTCCTACCTCTGGAGCGACGACCGCGAAGACCCCGCCGCAGAGACTGACGACGTGCAGATTCAGGTGCACGGCACCCGGCTCGACCACGCCCAGCAGATCGCCGAAGCCGCCCTCGGCGAGAGCGAGTAGCCCGCCTACCTCGCCGCAGCGTGGATCTGGTGCAGCGTTCTGCGCCAGGTCGCGCTCAGCACCACCGCCGCCCCGGTCAGCGCGATCAGCAGGCCCCACCACAGCCCCGCCGCGCCCAGCTTGTAGTGGAAGCCCAGCAGCACGCCCAGCGGCATCCCCACCACCCAGTAGCACACTAGCTGCGTCCACAGCCCGGTGGACGTGTTGCCCGCGCCGCGCAGCGCCCCGGTCGCCGTGATCTGGATGCCGTCAAAGAACTGAAATCCCGCCGCGATCAGCAGCAGCGGCACCGCGGCCGCAATCACGCCCGTGTTCGGTGTGTAGATGCGCGCGATCCGCCCCGGCATCGCCAGGAAGAACACCGCCGCAATCAGCATGGTCATCGCTCCGGCGCCGATGCCTGTCCATCCGGCCGCGGCTACATTGGCCACCGTGGCCGCGCCCGTCCTCATCCGGCCAATCGCGTGCCCCACGCGCACCGAGGTCGCCGACGAGATCGCAAACGGCACCATGAAGCTTGTGCTCGCGCACTGCAGCGCCACCTCGTGCCCGGCCAGCTGCAGCGCACCAAAGCTCGCAATCAGCGACGTCACCAGCGCAAAGATGCCGATCTCCACAAAGATCGACGCGCCCGCCGGAGCGCCCAGCCGGAACAGCCGCCGCAGGTGCTGCGCCTCAATCCTGCGCGACACGCCCCGCAGCCCGTAGCTGTGGCTGCGGTCCAGCCACCACACCGCCACCGCCAGCACCAGCATCAGGTAGAAGCGCGCAAAGCTCGTGGACCACGACGACCCCAGCACCCCAAACGCAGGGATGGCCAGCGTGTGCCCGGCTACCTTCAGCTCGTGCCCATAGATCAGCAGCCAGTCGCCGGCCGCGTTCACGACATTCGCCGAGATCAGTGCAAACGCGATCGGCCGCCCGTGGCCATTGGCCTGCAGGTAGCGCCGCAGCGTGAAGTACAGCAGCAGCGGCAGCGTGCCATAGTTCAGCCCGCGCATCGCCGGGATGGCGACATCCAGAATCGGCTTCTCCACCGGCATCAGCCGCATCAGCGACGGGCCAAAGCCGAACAGCGCCAGCAGCACCGCGCTCAGCGCCACGGCCATCACCAGTCCGTGCAGCAGCCAGCGATTGGCCTGCGTCTGCTCGCGCGCGCCCAGCGCCTGCGAGATCAGCGTGTCCAGCCCCAGCAGCACGCCGCCCACGCCAAAGCACAGCGTATTGAACAGCACCTGCGCCAGCGCCGCCGACGCCATCGCCAGCGCCGAGTTGGGCAGCCGGCCCAGCATCACCGTATCCACCAGCGACATCGCCACCCAGCCCAGCTCACCGGCAATCAGCGGCACCGCCAGGTGGATCAGCGCCGGCAACTCGCTGCGAACGTCCTTCGTACCAAAGAGCATAGGGCAGGATATCGCAGACTCGTTGCTCGTGTGCGAATCGCTGCGACGGCAGAGATCTCAGCGCAGGATGCTGTCGACCGGTTGCAGCGGTTCGGGGATGTCGGTCGCCCCGATGGCTTCGAGGAGACTGATCTCGATGGTGCGAGCCATTGCGCTGAGCGGCAGGGCGTTGGACCAGTCGCCGAAGGGCTCTTCAAGCTCATCGCCGAGCGCGTCGAGGCCGAAGAAGGCGTAGGCCACCAGCGCGGTGAAGATGGGTGTGGCATAGCCCATGGTTCCAACAAGGCCGAAGGGTAGCAGCACGCAGAACGCATACGCAGTGCGGTGCAGCAGCAGCGTATAGGCAAACGGAGTCGGGGTGCTGCGGATGCGTTCGCAGGCTACCTGGATGCCGGCCATCGCGGAGAGTCGCTCGTCGAGCCTCTGGTAGATGGGCTCGCCGAACTCCTGCGCCGCGAGCATGGCGGCGTACTCGTGGGCCAGTTCGCGGAGGAGTACGTCGGGGATGTTCTGCGCGCCGGGTCGCGCCAGCTCGGCGGGCATGGACGCGCCTCGCAGATGGGCCATCAGCGCATAGGTCCATGCGATGGTGCGACGCACGGCGTGCGCGCGGCGCTCGCGATCACCGCCCTGCAGCGTCATGGTCAGGCGCGCGAGTGAGCGCACCTCGCCGATCAGTGCCCCAAGCTGGCGGCGCGCCTCCCACCACCGGTCGTAGCAGGCGTTGTTGCGGAAGCCGAGGAAGATGGACAGCGCGATGCCCAGCAGCGTGAAGGGCGCGACGCTGAAGTTCTTGAAGACCTGCGGCGCGTGATGCCACAGCACGACCACGCCGCAGGCAACGGCGGTCGCCAGTGCCAGCTGCGGCAGAATTCTCGGCACGATCGAGAGCCGCATGATGCTGAACAGCTCCCATAGCTTTGGCCTGGAACGAACGATCATGCTGCGCCCTCCGCGTGTCTCTATTGTGGCGCGAAGCGCGGACGGCTACCAGCCGAGCGTGCCGGGTGCGCCTTTGAAGGGGCCGCTGACGTGGCTGGTGATCCATCCGCCGTAGAAGTCGCCGGGTTGCGGCTGCACCATCTCACCGTCCACGCTGCACTCGTCGAGCTTGCCCGCGTAGAAGGCGAGGTGGTCGCGCAGGCCGGCAAAGCGTGGAGCCGGCGCAGGGTAGCTCCATGCGACGGCCTCGATGCAGCTGCCGTCAAGCTCCAGGTCCCAGTAGCTGGCCATTCCTTTGAACTCGCAGAAGCTCTGGCGGTGGCGCGAAGGCCGCAGGTGCTGCATGGCCAGGTCCTCCGGCGGCAGGTAGTAGACGGGCGGGTGGCTGGTCTCGAGCACACGAAGAGCGTGTGTGGTGTCGGCCAGCAGGGTACCCTGATGCACGATGCGGATGCGGCGGACGGTGGGCTCCAGCAGAGGGGGACGAGGGTAGTCCCATACGGATTCGATGGCAGTGTTTGACATGGTCAATCTCCCCTGACAGCTTCAAGGGTAGACTCTCGGCAGACTGATCTGCCCCCTGGAGCCAAGCCTATGAACGATGTCATCGACAGCGCGCGCAAACCGTTGAATGCGATGAACAGGCTCGCGGACATGGGTCATTTTCCGCCCCTGGTCAACGCCGGTGCCACGCTGAACGTGCTGCTCACGGTCACGGTGACGTGGTTTGTGCAGCCGCGGTTTGAGCAGCCGTGGGCCCCGGTCCTGTGGGTGGCGCTGGTGCTCGCCGCGAACCTGCTGCCCGTGCTGCTGCTGCGGCGTACCATCACGCCCGCGACGACCTATCCTGCGCTGGCGGAGATGGACTTTGTCCGCGATCAGCACAAGTTTTCTGACTGGGTATACCTGGCGGCGTCGGCCAACATGGCGTTCTGGGTGCTCGGCTCATGGGCGGTGTTTGCCTGCGCACACACGCTCGTCGTGTTGGGCGCTGTGCTGTTGGTGGCGCTGCTGGCGACGTTTTCCCCAGTGCTGCTGCGCCGCCGCTAGCTTGGCCGGACACTGCCAAACCTGCGATTTCCTTGACATCCCCCCGCCGTTCCGCGATGCTTAATCCTCAGGTGTGATTGCGCTGTCACCGGGCGACGTGTGTCTGAAGGAGCGAGTCTTCAGCCAGCGGCCGCGTGGCGGTGCTTGCCCGGCTTAGGCTTCCACGGATTAAGCACGGCAACCGAGATCCCCTAACAACTTCAAGGAAGGCTCCATCCGCGCGGGCACGTCGTCCCGTGTCGCGATGGCAGCGAGCAGGCCGCAGGTTTCACCATGAGTTTCAGCATTCTGGCGTTCGTACTCTTTGCAATGCCCGGCTTTCTGGGCCAGCTCGGCGGCCTGCCGTTCCTGCTGCTGATGTTTGTCGTCATGTACTTCCTGCTGATTGCTCCCAATCAGAAGAAGCAGAAGACCTGGCAGGCCATGCTCGCGTCGCTCAAGGCCGGCGACCGCGTCACCACCAACGGCGGCATCCGCGGCACCATCGTCAGCGTCAAGGACGACGTCCTCGTCATCAAGACCGCGCCCGACGGCGTCAAGCTCGAGTTCGCCAAGAGCGCCGTCGCCGCCGTCACCACCGACGATGCCGCACCAAAAGCTTAAAAGACATTCAACAAGAGTTCTTCGTCAATAAGGATCTTCAAGATGGGTAGCAACAAGCAGGCCGGCAAAATCGGCTTTATCGTGGCAGTTCTGGTGATCTTCGTCTACGGAATCTTCGGCATTCCGCACGGCGGGCTCAAGCAGTCCCTCACCGACCGCATTCGTCTCGGTCTCGACCTCCAGGGCGGCACCCGCCTGGTCTTGCAGGTGCACGTCGCCGAAGCCATCAACTCGGCCACCGATCGCGACGTCCAGAGCCTGACCACCGCGCTCGCCGCCAGCGGTGCCACGGCCACCAAGCTCGACACGCTCCACCCCGAGGTCATCACCATCGCCGGCGTCACGCCCACGCAGCAGTCCAGCGTGCATGACACCATCACCGGCACCGAGTACGCCAGCTACGACGTAGCCACCGCCAACGGCGGCTACACCCTCACCCTCAAGCCCTCCGCCATCCGCGACCTCGAAGCCCGCACCCTCGAACAGTCCATCGAGACCATCCGCGAGCGCATCGACAAGCTCGGCGTCTCCGAGCCCGTCATCGAGCAGTACGGCGTCGGCGACAACCAGATCCTCGTCGAGCTCCCCGGCGTCACCGACCAGGACCGCGTCGAAAACGTCATCCAGTCCACCGCCAAGCTGGAGATCCACGCCGTCGTCAACAGCTACTCCGACGAGCAGGCCGCCATCACCGCCCTCGGCGGCAACGTGCCTCCCGACCAGGAGCTCATGAAGGGCTCCAACGGCGCCGGCGGACCCGACGAGGTCTACCTGCTCAAGCGCGTCGCCATCGTCGAAGGCACCGACTTCCGCGACGCCCAGCCCTCCACCGACGAGAACGGCCGACCCGACATCACCTTCAACCTCACCACCGAGGCCGGCGACCGCTTCTACAAGTACACCGACGACAACAAGGGCAGCCTCATGGCCATCGTCCTCGACAACCGCGTCCGCGAGGCCGCCACCATCCAGTCCGCCATCCGCGACCAGGGTCGCATCACCGGCGGCTTCACCTCCGACCAGGCACAGGACCTCAGCCTCATGCTCCGCACCGGCTCGCTGCCCGCGTCCATCTCCTATCTGGAGACGCGCACCGTCGGCCCGTCGCTCGGCGCCGCCAGCATCCATCAGGGTGTGGTCGCCGCCATCGCCGGCATGTTGGCCGTCATGGTCTTCATGCTCGTCTACTATCGCGGCGCAGGCATCAACGCCGACCTCGCGTTGTTCCTCAACCTGGTCATCCTGCTCGGCTTCATGGGCTTCAGCTCGGCCACGCTCACGCTGCCGGGCATCGCCGGCGTCATCCTTACCATCGGTATGGGTGTGGACTCCAACGTCCTCATCTTCGAGCGCGTCCGCGAAGAGCTCCGCCTCGGCAAGACCGCCGCCGCCGCCATTCAGGACGGCTTCGGTCACGCGTGGATCACCATCCTCGACACCCACGTCACCACCATCGTCTCGGCCGGCATCCTCTTCATCTTCGGCACCGGCCCGGTCAAGGGCTTCGCCGTCACGCTTACCTTCGGTCTGCTGGCCAACATCTTCACCGCCGTCTTCGTCTCGCGCACCATCTTCGACTACCTGCTCAGCAAGAAAGCCCGCGGCGCAGCACTCTCGATCTAGCAAGGTTCCAGGTGCGAGGTTCTAGGTTCTAGAACGAACGCTCGCACCTGCGAACCTGGCACCTGGCATCTAGCACCTGGCACCTCAAGGAACTCACGTGGAACTGTTTCGCAACGCAAATATCGACTGGCTCGGCAAGAAGTGGTACTTCCTGGCCTTCTCTCTGGTGTTCTCTGTCGCCGGCGTCATCAGCATGATCGCCTGGCATGGCATCCCGCTCGGCGTGGACTTCAAGGGCGGCACGCAGATCACCGTGCACTTTGACACCGTGCCCAACGAAGATCACATCCGCACCGCCATCGACCACGCCGGCATCAAGGACGCGCACATCCAGCGCATCTCCGGCACCGCCGGCCAGTCCGTCGATGACGTCATCGTCTCTCTGCCGCAGGCCTCGGCCAGCGACAGCGCCCACGATCAGGGCCGCGCTCAGGTCGAGCAGGCCCTCTCCGCCGGCTATCACGACTCCGGCTTCACCGTCGAGCAGGTCGATATCGTCGGCCCCACCGCCGGCCGCCAGCTCACCCACCAGGCCGGCTTCGCTGTCCTCTACTCGCTCATCGGCATGTTGATCTACCTCTGGTTCCGCTTTGAGCTGATCTACGGTGTCGCCGCCGTGGTCGCCGTCTTTCACGACACGCTCATCACCATCGGCTTCTTCTCCCTCACCAATCAGGAGATCACGCTCACCGTCATCGCGGCCATCCTCACCCTGGTCGGTTACTCCATGAACGACACCATCGTCGTCTTCGACCGCATCCGCGAAAACCTCGCGCTCAACCGCCGCGAAAAGCTCGCCGACGTGGTCAACCGCTCCATCAACCAGACGCTGAGCCGGACCGTCATCGCCTCGGGCCTCACCTTCCTCACCGTGCTCTGCCTCTTCGTCTTCGGTGGCGAGGTGCTGCACGGCTTCTCGTTCGCTCTGGTGGTCGGCATCCTCATCGGCACGTACTCGTCCATCGCCGTGGCCGCGCCCATGCTGGTGGCCTATCAGGACTGGCGCGCCGCCCGCGGCAAGCAGGCCACGCTGCCCGCGGCCCGCACGCGTCGCTGACGACCGGCAATAACCCCTCTGCA
>JAJZFE010000135.1 GCA_021798655.1 Acidobacteriota bacterium
CTCGTTCTTTGCGCTGCTGGCCGCGGCGATCGGCCAGGCGGTGTGGAAGGCGCGCGGCGCGATGCAGCTGTCCGCGCGCAGCCCGGAGCGGCTGCGGCTGTATGTGTACGTGGCGCTGACGGCGCTGCTGCTGTACTTTGCGGCGAGCAACTTTGTGCGCGCGCGGAGACGGCAGCGGCGGTAGGTTTGAGGCCATCACAAAGCGTCCAGGGAAGCTGCGATTACACTTGGAGATGCCGCGCGATAGCGCCGAGAGTGAGTGACCACCGATGACCGAGACAGCCACGCCGCCGCTTCGCAAGACAGCCCTGAACGCAACCCACCAGGCGCACAAGGCGCGCATGGTCGACTTTGGCGGGTGGGAGATGCCCGTGCAGTACGAGGGGCTGGTGGCCGAGCATATGG
The DNA here is from genome assembly GCA_021798655.1 of Acidobacteriota bacterium. Next base: position 406 of record JAJZFE010000135.1, read on the forward strand.
CCGTGCGCGAGCGTGTGGGCATCTTCGACGTGAGCCACATGGGCGACATCCAGCTGCGCGGGCCGAACTCGCTGGCCGCGGTGCAGCGGCTGCTGATGAACGACGCCAGCAAGCTGCAGGTGGGCCAGGCACACTACTCCGCGATGCTGTATCCGAATGGCACGTTTGTGGACGACGTGGTGCTGCACAAGCTGGGCGAGAACGACTACCTGATCGTGATCAACGCCGGGACGCGCGAGAAGGATGTGCAGTGGGTGCGGCAGACGATTGGCAGCATGAGCGGCGTGCATGTGATGGACGTGAGCGACTACTACACGCAGATCGCCATCCAGGGGCCGAAGGCGATGGCGACGCTGCAGAAGCTGACGGGCGTGGACCTTGCGCCGATCAAGAACTACTGGTTCACGTGGGGCACGGTGTGCGGCTGCCACAACACGCTGATCGCGCGGACGGGCTACACCGGTGAGGATGGCTTCGAGATTTATATTCCCTCCGACGAACCCACCAGTGGCAGAGTGTGGGGCGAGATTCTGGCGGCGGGAGCGGAGTTCGGCATTGCACCGTGCGGGCTGGGCGCGCGCAATACGCTGCGGCTGGAGAGCGCGATGGCGCTGTATGGGCATGAGATTTCGGACACGATCAACGTGTTCGAGGCCGGGCTGGGACGGTACTGCAAGCTGGAGAAGGGCTCGGACTTTGTGGGGCGCGAGGCGCTGATGACGGTGCAGGCCGAGGGTGGGCCGGCGCGCAGACTCGTCGGGCTGGAGATGGTGGACCGCGGGATCGGGCGCGATGGGTATCCGGTGCTGTCGCTCGCCGGCGAGACGATTGGCGAGGTGACGAGCGGGTCGCCGGCGCCGTTCCTGAAGAAGAATATCGCGCTGGCGTATGTGCCGGTGGCGTATAGCGAGATTGGCACCGAGGTCGCCGTGGAGGTGCGTGGCGCGGGAGTGAAGGCGAAGGTGGTGGCGACGCCGTTTTATAAGCGGGTGAAGGCGTAGGCGCTACGTAGGGATAGAAAACGCGGGGATAGAAAACGCGGGGACGGAGAACGCGGGGACGGAGAACGCGGGGACGGAGAACGCGGGGACGGAGAACGCGGGGACGGAAAACGCGGGGACGGAAAACGCGGAGGGGCGGAGGCTGCGGAGGTTTCGCAGAGGTAGGGTTGAGCGGAGGCTGGGCTTCGCAGAGGCTGGGCTGCGGCTTCAGGCCGGTTTGCGGGTGGCGGACTGCGCGGCCAGGCCGATGGTCTTGAGGGCGCGGCGGAGGTCGGCGCGTTGGACGGCGGGGACGTCCTTCATCACTTCGTCGAGGTCCTTGAGGTGGCGCGCGAAGAGGCGCTTGATGACGGTGACGCCTTCGGGAGTGAGCTGGACGAGGCGGACACGGCGGTCTTCCTTGTCTGCGACTCGTTGCACGAATCGCTTGCTCTCAAGACGGTCGATGGCGGAGGTCATCGACGCGTTGGCGAGCAGGACGGCGTCGCAGAGCGCGGACATCGTCATGGGGCCTTTGTGCAGCAGGGCTTCGAGGATCATGAAGTCGGAGAGGCCGATGCCGAGCGCGGCGATGGAGCCTTCGACGAAGGCCTCCATCGAGCGATAGGCGCGGGCGAGCACGACCCAGAGAGCGGCGGCGGTGGTGGGGTCTTCCGAAGAGCGCGTCACTTTGCGCTCACCGGAAAGGCCTGCTGCAGCAGCTTGCGGGCGAGTTCGATCTCCGGCGCGGAGACGGTGTGCGGGCGGCCGGGGTAGCGGATGGCTTCGACGACGGCGCCCATGCGATGCAGCTCGCGCGCGGTGTCTTCGACGCGCTGCCAGGGGACGTGCGGGTCGGGGTCTCCGCTGAGCAGGAGCGCGGGTGTGCCGGCGAGGTCGCCTTCGTGATGCAGCGAAGCGCCGAGCGGGCCGACGAGGCCGCCCGTGAAGGCGAGCAGGCCGGCGTAACGCGCGGGGTGGGACGCGGCGAACTCCGAGGTGAGGCACGCGCCCTGCGAGAAGCCCGCGATGACGATGCGTTCGCGCGCGATGCCGGCGGCGGCGATGTCAGCCACGATGGCGGCGATCTTTGCAAGCGCCGAGGAGAGGTACGGCTCGTTCTGCTCGCGCGGCGCGAGGAAGGACTGCGGATACCAGGTGTGGCCGGCGGCCTGCGGTGCGACGAGAGCGAGGTCGGGACGCTGCAGCGCGGTGCCGAGCTGGAGGATGTCCTCGGCAGAGGCGCCGCGGCCGTGCAGGAGCACGATGGCTCCTGCAGCGGTGGCGAGCGGCGCGCCGGCGTGGAGGACGGGCGTGTTGGCGTGAGGCGAGGCGGTCATGTTCAGGCTCCTTGAACAGCGTGCGAGGTCTGGGTGAGGGTGAGAGGTGCGAGGCGGGCTTCGATGAGCTGGCGCTGCGGCTCCAGCCAGGCGGGGATGCGGAGAGCTTCGCCGAGGGCCTCGGGCGATTCGTCGAGAGCGAAGCCGGGGTTGTCGGTGGCGAGTTCGAAGAGGACGCCGCCGGGTTCGCGGAAGTAGATGCTGTGGAAGTAGGTGCGGTCCTGCACGGGAGTGACGGCGAGCTGCGTGGCGATGCGCTCGCGCCAGTCGAGCTGTGCGGCGTCGTCGGTGGCGCGGAAGGCGATGTGGTGCACGGAGCCTGCGCCGGAGCTGCCGTAGCGGGCGTTCGCGTCGGTGACGACGTCGATGTGGTTGCCGAGCGCGGTGCCTGCGGGCGAGGCAAAGCGCGTGCGGGCACCTTCTTCGGCGAGCTTGACGAAGCCGAGAAGCGCGAGGGATTTTTCGGTCGCGGCGAGTTCGGTTTCGAGCAGCGTGACGCCGAAGAAGCCGCGCAGAGCGTGCTCGGCGGGAACGTCGGCGTAGCGCGGTACTTTTATCTCTCCAGCCGCGACGCCGATGTGCGGCGCGTCGGCGTGGGCGACGAGTTCGAGCTTCATGCCGTCGGGGTCGGGGAAGGTGAGGACCTCTTCGCTGAAACGCGCCGAATGTTCGACGGGAATGCTGAGCGCAGTGAGGCGCCGCTGCCAGAAGTCGAGCGAGCCGATGGGGATGCTGAAGGCGGTGTGCGTGACCTCGCCGGCGCCGGCGTGGCCGCGGCGGGCGTGGGGCCAGGGGAAGAAGGTGAGGATGGTGCCGGGGGAGCCGGCGTCGTCGCCGAAGTAGAAGTGATAGGTGCCGGGGTCGTCGAAGTTGACGGTGCGCTTGACGAAGCGGAGGCCGAGGACCTGGGTGTAGAAGTCGAGGTTGCGCTGGGGGTCGGACGCGATGGCGGTGACGTGGTGGAGGCCGACGATGGGGGTGGGAGTGGTGTTCATGGGGTGGCTCCTTTCGGGGTGCCGAATTGCTTCCGTACCATATGATTCGATATCGAAGTAAAAGATTCACAGTGGTTGCGGGGAAGCAGATCCCTTCGCTGCGCTGCGGGATGACAAAGGGCGGGGTAGCGGCTTGGAGGAGGGCGGGATTTGGCTGGCTACAATTTTGCGGCAGGTTTCAGGCTGAGCAAAACAGGGGTGGCCTGGACGCTCTACAATTGTGGGTATGAGCTATCCCGAAACGTACCGTTATGCGAAGTCTCACGAGTGGGTTGATCTGCAGGGCGACACGGCGGTGGTCGGCATTACGGACTACGCGCAGAGTTCGCTGGGCGATATCGTGTTTGTCGAGCTGCCGAAGGTAGGGCAGGAGATTGAGGCCGGATCGACGTTCGGCTCGGTGGAGTCGGTGAAGGCGGTGAGCGATCTGTACGCGCCGATCACCGGGCAGGTGAGCGCGATCAACGAGGCGCTGAACGATGCGCCGGACACGATCAACACCGCGGCGAATGAGACGTGGATCATCAAGCTGGCCGTGAAGAGCGCGGACGCGGTGAGCGGGATGATGACCGCGGCCGAGTACGAGGCGTTTGTGGCCGAAGAGACCGGGCACTAAAGGGTTGTCCGTTCTCAGTTGTCCGTTCTCAGTTGCCCGTTTCATGGGATTGAGAGTGTGAACAGAACGTGCTGAGAACAGACGACTGAGAACGAACCACTGAGAACTGAGAACTACTATGCGCTATCTACCGAAGTCCCCTGCTGACCGCGAGGCGATGCTCGCCGAGATTGGTGTGGGGTCGATTGAAGATCTGTTTGAGACGATTCCGGCGGAGTACCGGCTGACGGCGGACATGAAGATTCCGCGGCAGCACAGCGAGAGCGAGGTGCTGGACCGGTTTCGTGCGTTTGCGGCGAACGTGGCGAGCGGCGATGTGGCCGAGTTGGCAACGCAGCCGATGACGCGGCCGTATGCGAGTTTTCTGGGCGCGGGCGCGTACCGGCACTATCGGCCCGTGGTGATTGATTCGCTGATTCAGCGCGGCGAGTTTCTGACCAGCTACACGCCGTATCAGCCGGAGATCTCGCAGGGCACGCTGATGGCGATGTTCGAGTTCCAGACGATGATCTGCGAGCTGACCGGGATGGAGATCGCCAACGCGAGCATGTATGACGGCAGCACCGGCGCGGCAGAGGCTGTGCTGATGGCGTGTCGTGTGACCGGGCGGCAGGGCGCTGTGGTCGCGCGGAGTGTGCATCCGGAGTACCGCGAGGTGATGCGGACAGCGACGCAGCACCAGGGGATTCCGATCACCGAGTTTGGCTACGACAAGACGACCGGACGCGTGGACCTGGCGGCGCTGGAGGCTGCGATTACGGAGGAGACGGCGGCGGTGCTGGTGCAGTCGCCGAACTTCTTTGGCGTGGTGGAAGACGTTGCTGCGATTGCAGAGATTGCGCACAGGAAGGGCGCGCTACTGATTGTTTCGATTGCTGAGGCGATCTCGCTCGGTGCGGTGAAGGCGCCCGTGGAGGCGGATATCGTTTCGCTCGAAGCGCAGAGCTATGGCGTGGCCGTGGGCTACGGCGGGCCGTACTGCGGTGTGATTGCGTGCAAGGAGAAGTTCCTGCGGCAGATGCCGGGACGCCTGGTGGGCGAGACCAAGGACAAGGATGGCAAGCGCGGATTTGTGCTGACGCTGAGCACGCGCGAGCAGCACATTCGGCGCGAGAAGGCGACCAGCAACATCTGCACGAACCAGGCGCTGGTCGCGATGATGGTGACGATCTACCTGACGGTGTACGGCAAGGAAGGGCTGCGCGAGCTGGCCGAGCAGAACCTGGCGAAGGCGGAGTACCTGAAGGCCGCGATGGTGAAGGCCGGCGCGAAGCCGCTGTTCAGCGGGCCGACGTTCAACGAGTTTGCGGTGGCTCTTCCCTCCTCTGCTGACGCGACGAACGCGAAGCTGCTGGAGAAGCAGATCATCGGCGGCGTTGGGCTGCAGCCGTGGTATCCGGAGCTGGGCGACGGCGCGGCGCTGTGGTGCGCGACGGAGCTGACGACGAAGGTGCAGATGGACAGCGCGGCTGCGGTGCTTGACGTTTAGAAGAAAGCGCTGAGGGGCTGAGGTTGCGGAGGTTTCGCAGAGGTGAGTTGTGGATATCAGCAGGATTGAAGGGTCGGAGATGACGTCGGTGGAGTTTGTGGGCGACCACCTGCGCCTGCGCTTCGATGAGCCAATGCTGACGATGTATGTGTGGCCGCACCTGCTGTTCGAGGAGTTTTCGATTGCGTATGGTGAGCCGGAGTATCGGAACGCGCTGTGCTCGCTGATCGGCGAGGTGGTGGCGAAGGCTTCGTGCGAAGAGCTTGCGGCGCTGACGGTGGAGTTTGAGACAGGTACAGTGATTGCGCTGAGCCTGCGCGAAGAGGATATGGACGCGCCGGTGGCTGGGAGTTATTCGGCGGATGGCAGCGGGTTGGATGAGGAAGAGTTCTGATGAGATCCGTTGAGGTTCAACTGTACAGATCACGCGCTCAAGATTTTTTACAAGGAATGCTCTTGACGCGTGGGGATGAACAGTTTTGTAACTCTGCGGCATTGCTTGGTATACATGCGGCTATTTCTTATGCGGATGCGCTTAGAATTGGGTTAGGGGAGGCGGCTCTTGCCTCAGAAGACCACCGAACGGCTGCTAATGCACTTTACAGATTGATACCAGCAAACGAACCATCTGCGAAGGGAGGGGTCAAACGACTGATGCAGCTAATCGACCGAAAAAGCCGTGTTAGTTATGGAAATAAACGCCTCGACCGAAGCGAATTCGAGCTTATCTATACACACGCCGAACGTTTCGCAAAGTTGGCAAACGATCTTGGCAGGTCACTGAAAATTGAGGGGTGGAACGATGCCGACCAATGAAGTCATACAGCTTGGAGGCGCCAAGAACGCGCTGTTGTCCTACTTTGAAAACACTTTGTCCATTCCAAAGATCTACATAGATACCGAGTGGGCGGGTCTACCCGTGGAAGTTCTTGCGATCAACCGCGATGGAGCTGGTGACGTACATGCAGCGGTGCTGATTTCACTCGCCACTTTTGGAGAGGGTGGGCCTGGTCTGATGTCCGTGTCGAAGCACTTCGACGAAATCGTCGAAAGACTTCAGAGGCTGCCGGCTCATTACAAGTGGATCGCTGTGGTTGATGGTCGCCTATCGGGCACGATGAGCTTTGATCAGTACAACCAGCGGCGCGACAAGATGTACTCTCAAGACGGTCTTGGCCGAATCGGCCTCTTGCAAGTTGTCTTTCAAGAGCAGGAAGAGCCGACAGTCCACGTCGTGATCAAGGCAGAACGTTTTCGTGCAAAGGTCTCTGAACTAGCTGACAACTACATTCAAGCGCATAACGCCGACTGGGAAATTCGCGTTTGAGCGAGAACAGGATATACATGACCGACAAGTTTGTAGGTACACCGCGCAAGGTGACGACGCATGTGAATCAGAACGAAGACCTGATCTTCGAGAAGTCGTCTGCGGGCAAGAAGGGCTATCGGCTGGCGGAGCTGGATGTGCCGGCGGTGAGTGCGGCGGCGCTGCTGGGCGATGCGGCGCGCACGGATGGGCTGGGCGCGATGCCGGAGCTGAGCGAGATTGAGATCATCCGGCACTTCACGCGGCTTTCGACGTGGAACTATGCGATCGACCTGGGGATGTATCCGCTGGGCAGCTGCACGATGAAGTACAACGCGCGCATCAATGAGACGGTCGCGCGGCTGGAAGGGCTGGCAGAGGCGCATCCGTATCAGCCGGAGTCGCTGAGCCAGGGCGCGCTGGGGATCATGAAGATCCTGAGCGAGGCGCTGATCGAGATCACCGGCATGGATGCGATTACGCTGCAGCCGG
>JAJZFE010000417.1 GCA_021798655.1 Acidobacteriota bacterium
GGCTTCGAGTTGGGGAGAGGTTTCGCTCATGGAATCAACCTTTACGGATACACACGAATGGTGTAATTCTTACACATCGAGGTGTTTATGAGGACAAATATCGAGATCGACGAGGCGCTGATGCAAGAAGCACTCAAGGCTACCGGAACGAAGACCAAGCGCGAGGCGGTAGAGGTTTCGTTGCGGCTGGCGGTCAGGTTGAAGCGGCAGCGCGATGCTCTGAACACGCTTTGGGGGATCGGTTGGGACGGCGATCTTGACGAGATGCGGCAGAGCCGCGACTTCGGTCAGTTCGATTGATCGTCGTCGACAGCTCGGTGTGGATCGACTTCTTCCGTGCCATTCCCACACCTCAGGCTCTATGGCTGAAAGGCATGGAGAAGGAGGAAGTTGGGATCGCCGTGCTGGTACTGTGCGAGGTGCTGCAGGGAGCGCGGTCGCAGCGGGACTTTGTCGCGATGCAGGACGCGATGCTGAGTTTTACGGTTCTGCGCGGCGACGAGGTGGCGCTGGCGATCGCGGCGGCGGAGAACTATCGCACCCTGCGAGCAAAGGGTATTACAGTGCGCAAGATGGCGGACACGCTGATTGCGACGCTGTGCATTCGGGGTCATCATGAATTGCTGCACAACGACCGGGACTTCGACGCCTTTGAAAAGCACCTCGGCCTGAAGGTGATTCATCCATCACGATGAGAGTATTTCGCTTTCAGATGACACTGTGCCGAAGCTGACAAAACGCAGATTCCCTTCGGGAATGACAAGCAAGTGGGGTTCTATCAAAGAATGAACGGCTCTTTGATGAATGGCTCTTTATGGAACGGCTCTAGTCGGCGAGTTCGACGAGGATGACCTGCTCGTCGTCGTCGATCTCGCGGAGCTTGACTTCGATGATCTCGCGGCGTGAGGTGGGGACGGTGCGGCCGATGAAGCGGGCTTCGATGGGCAGCTCGCGGTGGCCGCGGTCGATGAGGACGAGGAGCTGGACGCTCTTGGGGCGGCCGTGGTCGAAGAGAGCGTCGAGGGCGGCGCGGATGGTGCGGCCGGTGTAGAGCACGTCGTCCATGAGGATGATGTCGCGGCCGTTGACGTCGAAGCCGATGTCGGCCTTTTCGACGACGGGGCGGGAGTCGCGCGTGGTGAGGTCGTCGCGATAGAAGCTGATGTCGAGGACGCCGGTATCGACGGGTGCCTTCTCAATGGTGGCGATGTGTTTGGCGATGCGCTGGGCGAGGGGGACGCCGCGGCGCTTGATGCCGATGAGGCCGAGGTTGGTGGCGCCGTTGTTGCGCTCGACGATCTCGTGCGCGAGGCGGACGAGGGTGCGCTCGATCTCGGAGGCGGAGAGGAGTCGGCCCTTCTCGCGGAGTCGGGGCTTGGCGGTGGTCTCGGAGGCGGGGAGGGTGGCGTCGCTCATGGTTGAAGAGATGATAGCAGCGTCGGGTTAGAGTGCGGCGCGGGCGCGGGAACGGAGCAGGCCGGAGAAGGCTCCCGAGAGAGTGGTGTAGACGGTATAGAGCAAGATGACGAGAGCGCAGCTGGCCAGGATGATGCCGATGCGGAACTCGGGGACCTGAAGGATGGCCAGGAGCTGCTGGTACTCCGCGGGCTGCTGCGCGGCGAGCTGCTGCTGCATGGGCTGGGTCTGCATCTGGGTGAAGACCTGGGCGATGGCCTGGTCGAGCTGGGGCCCGCGATGCAGGAGGAAGCGCTCGGCGAGGAGGCGAAGCGAGTTGACCGACAGGCCGACGAGGCTGAGACAGAGGCCGGTGAGCATGCCGAAGCGTGCGCCGAAGCGAGTGGTGATGCGGCTGCTGGGGTGGCGCGTGGCGTAGGCCCCGAGCAGGACGATGGGCGCGATGAGCGTCCAGAGCAGCGCGAAGACGCTGAGCGCGGGAAAGGCAAAGGCGACCAGGAGGAGCAGCGCGAAGAGGGCTCCGGCGAGGCCGATGAGCTGCAGCGCGGGCTGCCAGAGCGTGGCGGTGGGGTCGGTCACGGAATCGACCGGGACCGCGTCCGGGTGGCTGGCGGAGGGACTCTGCGCGGCGAGTCGCTGCTGCTCGAACTGGTCGCGGAGATCCTCGGAGAGGACGATCTGCGGCGCGCCACAGTGCGGGCAGTAGGTCAGGTCGCCATCGACCTCGGAGGGGAGGTCGCCTTGGCAGCGGGAGCAGAGTCGTACAGGCACAGTCTGTAGGCTATCAGGAAGTAGGAAGTAGGAAACAGGAAGTAGCGGACGAGCGTAAGGAACCGGGAGTTCGTCGCGCAGTTCGAGGCTGGAGGCATATTGCCAACCTGCACAGAATGCGGATTCCTTCGCTGCGCTGCGGAATGACAAACCCGATCCTGACTCCGAACTACACTCTTTCCTATTCCCAGTTCCCAGTTCCCTGTTTCCTACTTCCTACTTCCTGCTTCCTGCTTCCTGCTCTACTCGCTGTCTTTGCTGTCGTGGTTGCTGATGTGGGAGGGGAGGTCGAGGGCGACGAGGCCGATCTTGGTGCCGCCGTCGCTGGGATCGACGCCGACGATGTGCTGGTGCTGTTCCGAGCCGGCGCGGAGTTCGAGGCTGCCGGAGTTCTGGTCGCCGGCAGTGATGGAGAGGCCCTTGTGGCCGTGATCGTCCGTGGTGATGTGGGTGCCGTTGTCTTCGCAGCTGAGGCCCTGGCTGGTGCGGACGGGCGTGCCGACGGTCTTGCTGCCGTGGCAGGTGATGACGTCGCCATAGCGTTTGGCGAGGTCCTTGCGGTAGAAGGCGATGACCTTGTCGGTGGAGTCGGGGGTCTGGAAGGTGGCGGCTTTGACGCCGAGATGGAAGCTGCCGAAGCTCATGTCGACGTTGGCGTTATTGCCGTCCTTGCCGTTGTCGTCCTTGATGAGGGCGGCGCCGGGATAGGCGGTGAGGCCGATGGCGGAGGTGTCGGCGGAGTCGGTGGTGTTGACCTTCATGCCGCCGAAGGGAGTGCTGATGTCGACGTTCTTCTTGTCGCCGTTGTCGTTGGAGACGACGCGGCAGCCGGAGAGCAGAGCGCAGCCAAGCGTGGCGGCGACGGCGAGAGTAAGCGGGGAGCGGGACATTCCATCCTCCAGAGAGCATTGCGTGCTGACAAGGAGAGGATACGCGCGGAGAACGGCTGTGGTTCCCGAAAACTGTAGCGATTGGAAGGAGCGCGTGCCGGACGACTCTGTCCGAAGGCGATACATCTTTCGGGAGGGGTTGGGGTTACACTTGCTGCGCGTGTACGGTGCGAAAGAGGGACTATGACGGTGGCGATGAAGAGCAGTGCGTGGATGTTGGCGGCGATGCTGGCAGGGGTGCCGGTGGTGCGAGCGCAGGACTATAACCAGAATCAGCCGCCGCAGCAGGGGTATCCGCCGCAGCAGCAAGGGTATCCACAGCCGGGGTATGGCCAGCAGGCAGGGTATCCGCCGCCACAGCAGCAGGGCTATCCGCAACAACAGCAGCAGGGCTATCCGCAACAACAGCAGCAGGGCTATCCGCAACAACAGCAGCAGGGCTATCCGCAGCAGGCAGGGTATCCGCAACAACAGCAGCCGGGGTACGGCCAGCAGCAGCAAGGGTATCCGCAGCAGCAAGGCTATCCGCAGCCGGGTGACGGTCAGGGCTATGGGGACCCGAATGGAGCGCCGGAGCAGGATCCGCCGACGCGGGTGGCGCGGGTGAGCATGTTGCAGGGCAACGTGTCGGTGGAGCCGGGCAGCGTGCAGCAGTTTTCGGCGGCGGAGATCAACTATCCGATGACGACGGGCGACCGGCTGTATGCCGATGTGGGCGCGGTGGCCGAGCTGCAGACGGGGCAGATCGCGGTCCGCATCGGGCAGCGGACGGACCTGACGGTGACGGCGATGACGGACACGCTGGCGCAGTTCGGACTGGCGCAGGGCAGCGCGCACCTGCGGACGTTTGACGTGTACCAGGGCGAGGCCGTGGAGATGGATACGCCGAACGCGGCGGTGACGGTGCTGCAAGCCGGCGATGTGCGCGTGAACGTGGACCCGGAGAGCGGCAATACGACGATCGGCGTGGCCAGCGGGCAGGTGCAGGTGAACGGCAACGGAGTGGAGCAGGTGCTGGAGCCGGGCGAGTGGCTGCTGGTGACGCAGAACGGCGCCGAGCCGATTGGAGCGATGGCTCCCGATGGGCTGGACACGTTTTCGGCGCAGCGCGATGGGCAGTACCTGAGCTCGATGTCGACCGAAGACCAGTATGTAAATCCGGGAACGATTGGCGCGGCCGACCTGACGGGCTATGGCACGTGGCAGAGTGCGGGCGGCGGCGATGGCGATGGGCCGGTGTGGTTTCCGACCAACGTGGGCATTGGCTGGCAGCCGTACCAGAACGGTCGCTGGACGTGGGTGGCGCCGTGGGGCTGGACGTGGGTGGAGGCTGAGCCGTGGGGGTTTGCGCCGTTCCACTACGGTCGCTGGGGGCAGTTTGGCGGGCGGTGGGGATGGATGCCGGGCCCGCCGATTGCGCGGCCGGTGTACTCGCCGGCGCTGGTGGCGTTTGCGGGCGGCGGCGGCTTCCAGGCGGGGCTGACGGCGTGGTTTCCGCTGGGTCCGCATGAGCCGTACCAGCCGTGGTACCACTCCAGCGGGCTGTATCGGAACCGCGTGAACGTGAGCAACATCTACAGCCGCAATGTGACGGAGGTGCGGAACGTCTACAACCAGCGCACGGTGGTGAACAACTACACGGTGGTGAACAACACGTTTGTGAACCGCCGGGCGGGCATGGTGGCGGTGCCGCAGGGCGTGTTTGCGGGCGGGCACCGTGTGGAGCGGGCGCAGGTGCATGTGGACGCGCAGCAGATGCAGCAGGCACAGGTGCTGCCGCATCCGCTGGTGAGCCCGGAGCGCGGGATGGTGACGGGCGCGCCGGGACGGGCATTGCCGCCGGTGATCGCGCGGCCGGTGCTGGCGTCAGGCGTGGATACGGCGGTGCGTCCGTCGGGGCTGGTGGGTCGCGGCGGACAGCCGACGCAGCAGGGCGGCTTCCGCGGGCAGCAGGGGCAGCAGACATTCCAGCCGGCGCAGAGCCAGCCGCAGTCCTTCCGGCAGCAGGGGCCAGAGTCGTTTCGGCAGGGACAGCAGACAGCACAACAGCAGCAACAGCAGGAGCCGCAGCGCCAGGGCGGCGGCCAGAACGGCGCGCAGAACGGAACACAGAGCAGCGGCGGTGATCTGCCTCCCGTGGCCGCGCAGCAGCGCCAGCAGCAGCGGGCAGAGGACGCACAGCAGCAGTTGCAACAGCAGCGGGAGCAGGCGCAGCAGCAGTTGCAGCAACAAAGAGAACAGGCCGCACAGCAGGCGACGCAGCGGGAGCAGGCTCAGCAACAGCAGCAGGCGCAGAAGCAGCAGGATCAGAGGCAGCAGGACCAGCAGCGGGTGCTGTTCAACAAAGCGGTGCCGCCGCCGGTGCGGCCCAGCTTCGACCAGCAGCGGCAGGCGATCCAGCAGAACGATCCGGGCCGTCCGCTGGGTCCGCAGCAGATGGACAACCTGCGGCAAAACCGCCCGGCGGGGCCGGCGCAGCAGGCAGAGCCGCCGCATCCGCAACCGCAGCCGCGCAATGATATGCAGCGTCCAGTCGGGCCGCCGCGGCGCTGATCGGGTGAAGGTGCGGGGCTGGAGCGCTTTCCCATCCGGTGTAGTCGCAGCCCGGAATGCAGATTCCTCCGCTTCGCTGCGGAATGACAAATCTTGAGGATCACTGGCGACTGCACCCGACGAGGAACTGCCCGATACACCTGAGAGGGAACGGCCCTAGTGGAGCAGCACGAGTTGGCAGCCGTGCGGGGGCAGGTGGGCGTTGATGCCGGCTAGGATGCCGGGGAGGTACTGGCCGGTCCAGACATCGCGAGCCTTCCAGGGCTGGCCGGCGAGCTGCGGATCGATGGAGGCGAAGGTGCGGTGGACGGCGAGCGGCTTGTCGCCGAGGTTGAAGAGCGCGATGGCCTCGTGGCCGTCGGGCAGGGTGGAGCGCCAGAGGATGAGGTCGCCGTCGTGCACGGCCTCATGCTGCGCGGTGCCCTGCTGGTTGAGCGCGATGACGTCGGGGTTGGTGAGCAGGGCGAGCGTGGGGGCGTCGAGCTGGGTGAGGTTGGCGCCGAGGATGAGCGGGCTGCGGGCGATGGACCACAGCGTGACGAGCGTGCGCTGCTCGTCGGGCGAGAGGGCGGAGAGCCGCGGCGCGCCCCAGCCGGGATGAGGCTTGAGCGTGCCGAGGGCGAGCATGTCAGCGTCGGGCCACGTGCCGGGTTTGGCGTAGCTCTGCCAGGTGGCGAGGCGCGCGAACTGGTCCTTGACGCCCTGCGGAAACTCCCTGCTGCCGGCGCTCCAGACGTCCCACTCATCGTTGGAGATGCGCCACATGTTGGCGAAGGTGCCGACCTCGTCGGCGTAGATGAAGTTCATGGGACCGGGGGAGAGGCTGAGGACGATGGGGCGTCCGGTCTTGTCGATCGCGCGGCGGATCTGCTGGATCTCGGAGAGCTTGTAGGGGTGATCGCCGATGCAATCGACCTTGATGAGGTCGACGCCCCAGTCGGCGTACTGGCGCATGAGGGAGTCGTACCAGGCCTGGCCGGCGGGGTTGTCTTTGACGCCCCAGCTGGTGGGGTCCCAGGGGCAGGCGTCGGAGGTGTCGGCGGCGTCAAGGGCGTGGAAGACGGGCGCGGCGGGGTCTGCGCCGTGCTCGGCGGCGATGGGCAGGTTGCGCTCGACGCTGGCGCGCGGGATGCCGCGGATGATGTGGATGCCGAAGAGCAGGCCCTGGGCGTGGACCCAGTCGGCGATGGGCTTGAAGCTGGTCTGCTCGATGGTGGCGGCGAGCCGGGGCGGCGTCCCGGCGTTGATGGTGATGAACTGGTGCGCGTCCAGCCCGGCGGAGTAAAACCGCGCGGGCACAGGGACGTAGCGGCCGTTGGGGTCGATGGCGTAGCGGAGGGTGTCGGGCTTGTCGCGGTCCTGCGGATTTTCGAAGTACCAGCCCTCGTCGATGACGGCGTACTTCCAGCCGAAGGGGGCGAGCTTGTCCTTGAGCACGGAGACGTTGGCGCGGAACTGAGACTCGGTGATGGTGAGGCCGTAGGCGTCCCAGCTGTTCCAGCCCATGGGCGGGGTCTGCGCGACCTGGGCGCGGGCGGGGGCGAGCGTGGCGAAGAGGGCAAGCGAGGCGAGCAGCGGCGCGGCAGATCTCATCACGAGAACGATAGCACCTTGCGCGCGGGCGTCACGGTGGCCGGTGGCGAGGGAGATGTGTATAGACTAAGGCCGATGGTGTCCGTAACGGTTCCGCCCGTTGCCGGCCTGCCCCGGAGCGCCGTCTTCCGGATACGCGGATTTTTTTGAGTCTTCACAGGAGTCTTCATGGACTTTGCGTGGCTGAACACCTTTCTGGAAGTGGCGCGACAGAAGAGCTTCTCGCGCGCGGGAGAAAAACTGCATGTCACGCAGCCCTCCATCTCGGCGCAGATTCGTGCGCTGGAGACGCACCTTGGACATCGCCTGCTGGAGCGCGGCGGGGGCAAGGTCACGCTGACGGCGGCGGGCAAGGTGTTTCAGCCCTTTG
>JAJZFE010000064.1 GCA_021798655.1 Acidobacteriota bacterium
ATGTCTTTCCTTCGCGGCTGACCGTGAGCGCAAGGTGGAGCTGGTACTTGCGTGAAGCTGCTTCTGGACGAAAAGACTGCTGGCGACACGGTGCTTGCCGGATCGCAGGTTTTGGATGAACCTGCGCGAGGAGGCACTGAACTTCGGGTCGTTCTCGTAGGCGTAGACCCAGATGTTGGTGTTGAGATAAACGAGCATCAGGCAGAGAGAGCTGCGGCGTCGCGTTCCTGACGAAGGAAGGCGACGGGGCCGCCGACCTCGGCGTAGGCCGTCTGCTGTGCGAGACGTAGATCTTCGAAGAGCGCCCACCATTGGTCGCGGGAGAGCTGGCTGGTGTCGTCAGAGTGCGTCGAGATGACAGGTGCGGTGGACATAGCTCTTCCTGCAGAGGAGTGTAGCCGATTGGGTGGGCTTTGGTCATCTTGAAACCCCACATCTCAGAGGCGAGATATGGGTTCCCAATGTCGCGTTTAGGGCGAAGAGATCAGATGTAGGCCACCCTCCGAGGGCATGAATGGGCCACCCATGATGAGTGGGCCACCCGCCCCGCCCGCGCCCGTTTTGAGCCGCCACGCGCGTAGATGTAGAGTGTTAAAAGCAGAAACCACGAGCAGGGCGCATATGGCCTGAATTTCGCGATCATAATTGAGGCAAACTGATGAAAAAGATGAAACTTTTTTTACCTCTCGCAGCAATTTGGTTGTACGTCTCGATATCACTATCACAGACTGTTATCGCCCCGGCGAATAAGAAAGCCTCGTTCAACTTATCAGTTACATCTGATAGGCCTGCGATTGAAAAAACTCTCGAAGAGGAAGAGACGGCAGCGTGCGTTGGGCAAGGGGATGCCTCAACCTGTCATACGAGATTTTACAATAGTCTCAAATTTAAGGTTGTGCCTCTTGACCCAAATGGTGCCTTGGGAATGATTGTCGACTTTTCGGATTCAGGCATCTGTGGTTCGTCAGGATGCACACTTATCATGCTCAGGCGTATCGGTAGCGACTACCAAAAAGTCCTTGATGGTTTTGGATATCGTTTGAAATTCAAGGCATCAACGACAAATGGCTATTACGACGTAGAGGAAGACAGCAAGGGCAAGGATATTTTGTCAGTTAAGAAGACTACATACATCTGGTCAGGTTCCAGTTATGTAAATCAGGCAGATCCGGGAGAAGGCAAGCAGGTTACGAGCGAGGCAAAACGGCTGGATTACTTGGCAATCCTGAAGCGTGAGAAGTTTGCGGAGCAGCTGACTTTGCGGTCCTCTAAACAGATTTACTGGTGTGCCGCAGGAGCGCGTGGCGAGCTTCTAGCTGGATATATAACCACTAGCCAGTTGTCACCAAATACTTTTGCGTTGATCGGTACCCATTCTTCTCTCTACCCCGACCTATACAGACGGGGATTTAGGTTCAGTGGTGTATGGGATAGAGATCAACTCATAAAGACCGTCGGGTTGAGTGCCAATGGGCCCGTTGCGTCTACAGCAAACAAGGTTTCTGATCGAGATGGCAGCTTTTATGATTACGCGTTTGGTGTGCTAATAATCGTCGCGAACGGATTGGAGATCGGCGGAGATCGAGCTAAAGAAGCCAACCGTTATCGAAATGTCGTCGATGGGCAGGCTATTACTTCTTGCATTCCCGATGTTGCGCCGGATTCTTGTCCAGCGGGCCAGAAGGGAATGCTGATGCCAGGAGTTGGCAGTATTTGCACCTCCCGTTGAGACAACGACCTAAAGCGATTCACTCACGACGCCTAGTTCAGCGCAGGTCTTGATTCTTGCGCTGAACTCCGCCGCGAAACTGCGAGCATACAGGAGTGGCCTAGGATAGCGTCGGGGGAGTAGTCAATATGTAGAATTATTTTTGCTTGGGCAAATGAATATTTGTGGCAAAAGAAGAGACTCGAGGTCGTATGCTAAGGCATTTCTTTTCTGCTTCCATCAATAATTTGTAAGCGGGATGCCTTGTGTCATTAACACTCCAGTAATATTGACGTAAGCTTTCATGTAGTCTCTTCCAGCCTTGTTCATCAAAATTGCTGTTGTAGCGTTCCAGCGCCCATTTCCACGCGTTTGTCTCGGCATCGAGCTTTTCATGTGGATTGGCAGAATCGTTTCGTGCATCGCAGTGGATGTGCCCTATTTCGTGAAGCGCAACTACGAGGTCTCCTGAGTTGGCGATATGCTTAACCCACACAGTCCTCTGCTGACGGCTTGCGCAATTGTCGCCGTTCTTAATCCATACAATCCGGATCTCAAATTCTTCGCCTATCTTGTCGATTTTCCGTTTCATTTCCCCGGTTGTCATTTGTAGCCTTCTTGGCCATTATTAGCCCGTCAGTTTGTGCTGCACTATATAAATACCGAGTAATTGAAATTTTCAACGCTATTGAACTGATTTTGCTAATAGTGGTCTCGGAATTTGTTCTTCGGCTACGCTGCGCTCCGCACAGAATGACATTCGTCCTCAAATGAAGAGGAATTCTTTATTTCGAAGATCCTTCACGGTATCTCTTAGTTTGGCGGCTTTTTCGAATTCGAACTTTTTGGCGGCTTCGCGCATGTCGGATTCGAGGTTGGCGATGTAGGTGTCGAGGTCGGCCTGGGTGGCGAAGTCGAGGGCCTCCGTGGCGATGTCGTCGTTGGTGAGGTCGGCGTAGTCGGCGTTGGTGACGGTGGCCAGGGAGTCGTCGAGGCTGCGGATGACGGTCTGTGGGGTGATGCCGTGTTCGGTGTTGTAGGCGACTTGTTTTTCGCGGCGGCGGTCGGTCTCGTCGATGGCGCGACGCATGGAGTCGGTCATCTTATCCGCGTACAAGATTGCGCGGCCTTCGAGGTGGCGGGCGGCGCGGCCGATGGTCTGGATGAGCGAGCCCTGCGAGCGGAGGAAGCCTTCCTTGTCCGCGTCGAGGATGGCGACTAAAGAGACTTCAGGAAGATCCAAACCTTCTCTTAAAAGATTGATGCCGATGAGCACGTCGTACTCGCCTTTGCGGAGCGCGCGGAGCAGGCGGATGCGTTCGAGCGTGTCGATCTCGGAGTGCATGTAGCGGCAGCGGACGCCGACCTCGGTGTAGTAGTTGGCGAGGTCTTCGGCCATGCGTTTGGTGAGCGTGGTGACGAGGACGCGCTGGTTGGCGGCGGCGCGGTCGCGGATCTCGGCGAGGAGGTCGTCGATCTGGCCCTTGACGGGGCGAATCTCGACCTGCGGATCGACGAGGCCGGTGGGACGGATGATCTGTTCGACGACAACTCCAGCGGACTTCGTCAGCTCGTAGGGGCCGGGCGTGGCGGAGACGTAGATGATCTGGCCGACGCGCGACTCCCACTCCTCGAAGCGCAGCGGGCGGTTGTCCATGGCGGAGGGCAGGCGGAAACCGTACTCGACGAGGTTCTGCTTGCGGGAGCGGTCGCCGTGCCACATGGCGTGGAGCTGCGGGACGGTGACGTGCGACTCGTCGATGAAGGTGAGGAAGTCGCGGGGGAAGTAGTCGAGCAGTGTGGGCGGGGGCTCGCCGGGCAGGCGGCCGGAGAAGTGGCGCGAGTAGTTTTCGATGCCGTGGCAGAAGCCGACGGACTTGATCATCTCGAGGTCGAAGCGGGTGCGCTGGTGAATGCGCTGCGAGGCGACGAGGCGGCCCTCCTTTTCGAGCTGTGCCTCCCACTCGGCGAGCTCGGCGAGGATGCTGTTGACGGCGGTGGTCTTGCGCTCGGGCTGCACGACGTAGTGGCTCTTGGGGTAGATGGGCAGGCGCGAATACTTTTCGCGGACGGTGCCGAAGAGCGGGTCGATCTGGGAGAGGCCGTCGATCTCGTCGCCGAAGAGCTCGATGCGGAAGGCGTTCTCGTCGTAGGTGGGGAAGACTTCGATGATGTCGCCGCGGACGCGGAAGGTGCCGCGGCGGAAGTCGACGTCGTTGCGCTCGTAGAGGATCTCGACGAGGCGGCGGGTGATGTCTTCGCGCTTGATGCGCTGGCCTTTTTCAAGCAGCAGCAACATGCCGTAGTAAGCCTCCGGCGAGCCGAGGCCGTAGATGCAGCTGACCGAGCTGACGATGATGCAGTCGCGGCGCTCGAAGAGAGAGCGCGTGGCGGAGAGACGGAGCTTGTCCAGCTCGTCGTTGATGGTGGACTCTTTTTCGATGTAGAGGTCGCCGGCGGGGATGTAGGCCTCGGGCTGGTAGTAGTCGTAGTAGGAGACGAAGTACTCAACGGCGTTGTGGGGGAAGAACTGTTTGAACTCGTGGTAGAGCTGCGCGGCGAGCGTCTTGTTGTGCGCGAGGATGAGCGCGGGTCGCTGGGACTGCTCGATGATCTTGGCCATGGTGAAGGTCTTGCCGGAGCCGGTGACGCCGAGCAGGACCTGGTCCTTGTCTTCGGCGGCGAGGCCGGAGGTGAGTTCGCCAATGGCGCGGGGCTGGTCGCCCTGCGGGGTGTAGTCGGAGACGAGCTGGAAGTCCATAAGAGATCAGGATACGAGATGCGAGACAGGAGATGCGAGCCGCAAGACTGTTCTGCTGACAGCGGTATGTCAGCAGAGCGCGGGTGGGTTTCCGATGCGGGACAGGTGAATGAAATGTCAGCGAGTATTTACAGCGGGCAGTCAACCCTTGGGATAGGGTTGGCGTCTAGGGTTGCAGTGCGTCCATGCGGAAGCGCGTAACTCGTATAGCCAGCATAGGTTAGCGGGGGTTCGGACTCGTGGCACGACGCACAGAAAGAAGGCAGTGATGGCAAGTCAGATTCGGATGTTCGCGATCGGTACGCTGTCGATGGCAGCGGTCGTTTTGCTGGCGTCGTGTGCCGGTAATAGTGTTGCGGGAACGACGAGCACGATCAACCCAGCGGTGGCGGCAACGTCGACGCCGATGGTGTTGACCGATGCTCCTGGCGACGAAGTGGTGAACCTTGGGCTGACGATCAACAGCATTGTGTTGACCGATGCAGCGGGCAAGACGGCGAGCGTGCTGGGTGCGCCGGTGACGGTGGAGGGAACGCATCTGGATGCGCTGCAGGAGCCGCTGCAGAGCCCGCTGAGTGTGCCGCAGGACACGTATGTGTCGGCGACATTTGTGGTGGCGAATCCGACGGTGACGTATGAAGATCCGACGACGGACCTGCCGGTAACGGCGACGCCGACGTTGACGACCTCGACGGTGACGGTGACGTTTGCGACGCCGATTGTGGTGGGAGCGACCTCATCGCCACTGGTGTTTGACCTGCTGGTTGGGCCGTCGGTGACGATAGCCGGCACCACGGTGACGGTGACGCCGACGTTCAACGTGTCGCAGGAAACGGTGAACGACCATCCCAGCAACGAGTCGCAGGGCCGGTTGGAGGGCTTCTTCGGCCAGGTGGTGGGCGTGAGCGGAACGACGCTGACGGTTCGCATTCCGAACGGAACCACGCTGACTGTGGCGACGGACTCGACGACCGTGCTGCAGGGTGTGACGGCGCTGAGCCAGCTGACGGCCAATGAACTGGTGAGTGTTGGCCTGCGCGAGACGACGGCGGGCACGCTGCTGGCCGAACGGGTGACGCAGCTGACAAACTCGGCCGAGGACCTGTACATCGGACCGGTGGGCACGGTGACCGGCTCGCCGGCGACGAGCCTGACGCAGGTAGCTCGGCTGCAGCTGGTGAGCAGCGGCGCGCCTGCAACGGGCGCAGTGAACACCGTGGACTTGAACAGCGCGACGCAGTTCACGCTGGCGCCGATGTCAGCGACGCTGCCCACGCTTCCGTTTACGCCGGTGTTCACGGCCGCGACGCTGATGGGCGGTCAGCAGGTTGCGGTGACGACGTCGAGCAGGAATGGCTCGGCGCTGGTAGCGGACTCGGTGACGCTGGTGCCGCAGACGGTGGACGGCACGGTGACGGCGGTGTCCAATGCAGGCGGCGTCCCGATGTATACCTTGACGCTGGTGGCCGGCTCTGCGCTGGCTGTGGCCAGCGGGCAGGCGACGGTGTATGTGTACGGCGGGCAGCAGATGGAAGACATGAACGCGTCGTCCATCGCGCAGCTGAGTGCGGTGCGCTTCCACGGACTGCTGTTCAACGACAAGGGGACGCTGCGGCTGGTTGCTTTGACCAGTCATGACAAGGCACCCAGCGCTGATCCGCAGACCGACCACTAATAACAGAAGTTGATTGCATGGATACTTCCACGGCGAGGCAGAGGATTCTGCCTCGCCATTTCTTTGCGCCATCGCCGCCGCAGGCACAGGTACACCTGCACGCGATAAAGTAAAGGCGGAGAGGTGAAGCGATGGCGGTGGAGTTGTGGTTGATACGGCACGGCGAGACGGAGTGGAGCCTGAGCGGGCAGCATACGAGTACAACCGACATTGCATTGACCGATCACGGTCGCCAGCGCGCGGTGGAGCTGCGTGAGTATCTGCGCGGCAGAGAGTTTGCCGCGGTGTTTACCAGCCCCATGCAGCGCGCGCGAGAGACGTGCACGATTGCGGGCTATGGCGATGTGGCGCATGTGGAGCCGGGGTTGATGGAGTGGAACTACGGCGAGAGCGAGGGAAAGACTACCAAGGAGATGCGCGTGAAGTACGGCCCGGCGTGGAGTGTGTGGACAGCACCGATTGTGGGCGGCGAAAGCGTGGAGGCGGTGGGCGTGCGCGCGGATGGTGTGATTGCGCGGGCCATCGCTGCGGCCGGCGACAAGGGGCAGGTGGCGCTGTTTGCGCACGCGCACATTCTGCGGATCCTTGCAGCGCGGTGGATCGGGCTGGATGCGGTGGGAGGCAAGTTGTTTTCGCTGGGCACCGGCAGTGTAAGCGTGCTTAGCTTTGAGCGCGAGACGCGCGTGGTGGCGAAGTGGAACCGCGGTTTTGAAGAGGGCAGCGAGTAAACATGACGGCGAGTGCGAAGGCGGATGCGTTGGTGGAGTTGCAGCATGTGCATGTGGCGCGGGGCAGCAACGTGGTGCTGCATGACGTGAATCTGCAGATTGCAGCCGGCGAGCATCTGGTAATCCTGGGGCCGAACGGGTGCGGCAAATCGACGCTGTTGAAGACGATGACGTGCGAGTGCTATCCGCTGGCCAGGCCCGAGACCCGCGTCACCATTATGGGTCGCGCGCGCTGGGACCTGACCGAGTTGAAGCGACGCATGGGCGTGGTGAGCGCGGAGCTGCCGGGCCGGCAGACGTTGACGACGAGCGGCTTTGACGCGGTGTTGACGGGCTTCTTCTCCAGCTCGACGCTGTGGCCGAACCTGACGGTGACGCCTGCGATGCGGGAGAAGGCAGAGGAGATTCTGGCGCTTGTGGGCGCCGAGGGGCTTCGCGACAAGCCGGTGGGCCAGATGAGTGCCGGCCAGCAGCGGCGCGTGATGATCGGCCGCGCGCTGGCCGGGGCGTCCGTCGATGGGGACGTGAAGATGCTGCTGCTCGATGAGCCGAGCAATGCGCTGGACCTGGGCGCGCAGCAGGACCTGCGCGAGTTGCTGCGCGGGCTGGCACGGCAGGGCGTGGCGATTCTGCTGATCACGCACCACATCGCCGACGTGCTGCCGGAGATGCAGCGTGTCGTGATGATGCGCGAAGGACGCA
>JAJZFE010000026.1 GCA_021798655.1 Acidobacteriota bacterium
GCGTCGCCGCCTTGGCGGCCGCGGGCTGCGTGGCCGCTGGACTCCCCGGCGCACGCATCGGCCTCGCGCTCAGCACATCGTCCAGCGGAACATGATGCAGCGGCACCTGCTGCACCACCAGCCCGCCGTAGTACGCATCCGGCATCAGCGGAATATCCGCCTCCGCAGGCGCGCCCGGCGGCGTGTTCAGGTGCAGCACAATGTGGTGCGCAAAGTCCGCAGAGAACACCAGCGGCGCGCCCTCCACTCCCAGCGTCACCGACGGCTTCACCAGGCACGAAACATGGTTCGCATCCGCCGGTCGCAGCGGCGGCAGCACCACGCTCTGCACCGCCGGCAGCGCAATCACCAGCACCGACTTCGGATTATGAAACGACGGCGGCGTATTCAGCCGCAGGTTCATCTGCTCCGCCTGCGGAAAGCTGATCGCCGGAATGTACTGGTACTGCGCGATGTGCAGGTTCGACATGATCCGCACCACGTCCACAATCGCGCCCACATACGCCGAGTACAACCCCCCGCCCGCCGCCTGCGTAAAGCTTGCCTGCGCAATCAGGTCCGACGCCGGCCCATTCAGCGTGTCGGAGATCGTCTTGCCGTGCCCGTCGTCCAGCACAATCTGCGAGCCCGACTGCGTCAGGCACGTAAACTGCATCTCCACCGGCCGCTTGAAGCAGTCCGCGTTCGGCTTCAGCGCCAGCGTCCGCGCCAGCAGGTCGGAGTGCTTCTGCAACTCCTCCGGGTCCGACGGCGGCACGCGACGGATGTCCGCAATGTAGCGCTCGATGCGCGCCTCTTCAAACCCCGCCTCCAGCAGGTCCTGCGACGCTCTCACAAACGAGCCTGGTCGCCCCCGCACCGCCGACCGCAGCGTGCCAAAGTCGCCGCCCGTCTCCGGAGCCAGAAACAGCAGCGCCTGCTGCGCCTCCTTCGGCACGGTCACAAACGCGCCCTCTTCGCGCACATCCCGGTTCCATGTCTCAATGCGCGTAAACCACTCCGGCGGCGGAGGGTTCGTGTTCCCGCGCAGAAACACGCAGATCAGCAGGTACTTCACCGACTGCGTGGCCGGCAGGTCCGGATGCAGCCAGATGCGGTCGCCCGGCTGCAGGTTCGGCACCTCTGCAATGGGCAGCGTCACGCCATCGCGGGTCACGCGTACATCAATCTTCGGCCCCACCAGGTCGAACCGCGCATCCGCAGACGCACGCTGGCTCACGCTGAAGAGCAACAGAAGCAGAAGGGCAGTCAGAAGCAGTGAGGCTCGTCGTTTCGACATACGTCCAGTTTAGATGCGTAGCGTGACAGATTGTTGTCACAACGCCTCACAACTTGCCGCAACGTCGCAACAGAAGCTAGTGTCACGAGTCTCAAGCTCGTTGCAGAACATCCAGAGGTTTGTCATTCCGCAGCGTAGCGGAGGAATCTGCATTTTGTGCAGGTCTTCAGGGTGTGTCCGACTTCGATCTATGTCGCGAACTTCAGACTCACCACGCCAGGGCCACTCTGGCCCAGTCCCGTGCTTCAGTCTCTCGCTGACTGCGGAACCCTAATTTGATTTGTCATTCCCGCAGGGAATCCGCGTTCTGTTCGTGCCAGCAAGACTTGCTCAGAGCCCTTTTAGAAGTTATGTTCGGTCTGCTGTTCGCCTGCGTAGGGCTGTTGCACCATCGGCTCTTCCACGGCCTGCATCGCGGCAGTCTCCTGCGGTGCCTCGTCGTGAACCGGCTCACTCACCGGCGTTGCCGCGACCGGCTCCGGCGTGTAGGCCACGGACTCGGGCATAACTTCCGGCACAGGGTAGGGAACCTGCGCCACGTAGCTGGGCTCGGCATAGCTGGCCTCGGCATGGCTCGTCGCAGCATGGCTTGTGGCGGCGTAGCTCGTCGCTCCATGGCCACGATCACGATGCCGGTTGCTCGGCCCATCCGACTCCACCGACCCGTCGCGGATCGAGATCACCCGATGCGCGAACTCGGCGATGTCCGGCTCATGCGTCACCAGGATGATCGTGTTGCCCTGCGCCTGCAGCTCGTCGAACAGCGCCATGATCTCCACCGACGTCTTCGAGTCCAGGTTGCCCGTCGGCTCATCGGCCAGGATGATCGAAGGGCTGTTCACCAGCGCCCGTGCAATGGCCACGCGCTGCCGCTGTCCGCCGGAAAGTTCGTTCGGCTTGTGCATCATGCGCGTGCCCAGGTTCACGCTCTCCAGCACGGCCTTGGCGCGTTCAATGCGTGCCGCTGCCGGCGTGCCGTTATAGATCAACGGCAGCTCCACATTGTGCAGCGCCGTCGCGCGCGCCAGCAGGTTGAACGTCTGAAAGACAAACCCGATCTCCTTGTTCCTGATCCGCGCCAGCTCATCGTCGTTCAGGCTGGAAACGTCGTGCCCGTTCAGCCAGTACTGCCCCTCGCTCGGCGAGTCCAGGCAGCCCAGCAGGTTCATCAGCGTCGACTTGCCCGACCCCGACGGCCCCATGATCGCCACATACTCGTTGTGCTTGATGCGGATGTCCACCCCGCGCAGCGCATGTACCAGCTGGTCGCCCATCTCGTACGTCTTCCACAGATTGTTGGTCACAATCACATCGCCGTCGTGCGGGCCGTCGGCGTTCTTGCCAACGCGTGTCTGCGCGACTGTCTGCGGTTCCAGGGTGTCGATGGGCATCGCTCTCTCCGAATAGCTCTCAGCTTCCACTGCGGTCAATCATTCGCTGCGGTCAATCGTTAACTGCTGCTGTCGTCGGTCTCCACGGTGGTGATCGCCGTGTTGTCGCGTTTCACCGCGACACCGCTCTTCAGAATCCGCAGCGTCTTGTAGCGCCCGGTCACAATCTCGTCGCCGGCCTCCAGACCCGAGAGCACCTCGATATCCGTGGTGCCCGTCACGCCCGTCGATACCGGCACAAACTCCACCCGCAGCCGGCCCTTGTCGTTGGCCAGGATGTACACGCCCTGCACCAGCGGCGTCGCCTTGCCCGTCGGCGTCGGTGTCGCCGTCGGCGAAAGCTTGCCCTGGTTCTTGAACAGCTCCGCCTCGGCCTTCGGATCGCGCTCCACCAGTGCCTGGATCGGAATCGTCAACGCGTTCGACTTGTGCGCCGTCGTAATCTTCGCCGTGCACGAAAGCCCCGGCCGCAGCTCGTCCGGTATCTGCGCGCCGTTGTCCTGGATGTTGTCCAACGTCACAACGACCTTGAAGTCCTTGGCCTCTTCCGTGCCTGTCGTCGAAGTCGATGTCGCCTGTCCGGTCGTCCGCAACAGTGCCTGGTCGCCCACCTCGGTCACATGGCCCTTGAAGACCTTGCCCGGCAGCGCATCCACCGTCACATCCGCCGCCTGGCCCATCGCCACGTTCACAATGTCGGTCTCATCCACCTTCACCTCGGCGGTGATCACGCTCATGTCCGCCAGCGTCATCAGCGTGGAGCCTTCGGCGTTCTGGATGCCCACCACCACCGTCTCACCCTCGCGAACCGGCACATTCGTCACCAGCCCGTCGAACGGCGCGCGGCTCACGGTCTTGTCCAGCGAGTCGTAGTTTGCCCTCTGGCTGGCCACCGCCTGGTCCATGTGCCCGCGTGCCGACGAGGTCTGTGCCCGCGCCTGCGCCACGGCCGCGCTGCGCTGGTCCAGCGTCGCCTGCGCCATGTTGTACGCCGCCGCCTTCGAGTCAAAATCCTGCTTCGCGATCAGCTGGTCCTGGTACAGCTCCTTCGCGCGGTTGTAGTCCAGCGTCTTCTGCTGCAGATCTGCCTTGGCCTGCGCCACGTTGGCCACGGCCGTCTTCTCCGCCGCGATGTAGCTGCCGATGTCCGTCTCCGAAGCCTGAATCGCCGCGCTCTGCGCCGACACCGTCGCCTCCGGCTGCACGCTCTCCACCTTGGCCAGAATATCGCCGGCCTTCACGTGGTCGCCTTCTTTCACGTACAGGTGCGTAATCCGCCCGAACGCCGTCGCGCCCACATTCACATACGTCTTTGGCTTGATCTGCCCGGTGCCGCTCACATCCGCGTCCAGATCCTCCCGCACCGCGCGCGAGGTCGTCACCGCCAGCACATCGGAGTGGCTATGGATGATGGTGCCCGCGATGATCGCGCCCACCACGGCCAGACCCAGGACGAGAAACAGTATCTTCTTTCCGCTCATCAGAAACAGTGCCTTCCGGTCGTACTCACGTTTGGGATGACCCTTGCCGACCTGACATCATCTACTTACGTTCCGCAGACCCGCAAAGTTCCCGGCCCGCCGCATTCACCTGGGGTATGACGTTTCCGCTTCGCCAGCGTCACGTCTCTCAGCCCGTCTTCGTGCATGGAACGCAAGGCTGATGATAGCAGTGACCCAGCCCCGCGTCTTGTATGCACAGCCTTTGGGGACTAGAATCGAAACTGTTTAGTCACAGGAGTGCCGTACCCATGAACTCACCGAATCGTTCCTTCCTTCTCGTCGGCATCGCGCTGGCCGCCTTCTCCTGCGCGCATCTCGTCGCGCAGGACGCCGCTTCGCCTGCCGTGGCCCAGCAACCCGGCCAGCCGCAGACGGTGCAGGACAACGGCACGGTGGTCAAGGACGCCCCCACCGCCGAGAAGCCCGACCCCCTCAAGCGCCGTCTCTCCGACCGCGAAGAGCGCGAACGCCTCAAGAACACCCGCGCCGAGCTCAAGGGCAGCTACAAAAAGTGGCTCGACGAAGATGTCCGCTGGATCATCACCGACGAGGAAGCCAAGGCCTTCAAGAGCCTCGCCAACGACGAGGAGCGCGACCAGTTCATCGAGCAGTTCTGGCTCCGCCGCAACCCCAATCCCGACTCCCCCGAGAACGAGTACAAGGACGAGCACTACGCCCGCATCGCCTACGCCAACGAGCACTTCGCCGCAGGCAAGCCCGGCTGGATGACCGACCGCGGACACATCTACATCTCCTACGGCAAGCCCGACTCCATCGACTCCCACCCCTCCGGCGGAAGCTACGACCGCCCCATGGATGAGGGCGGCGGCAACACCTCCACCTTCCCCTTCGAGACCTGGCACTATCGCTACCTCGCCGGCGTCGGCGACAACATCGACATCGAGTTCGTCGACACCTGCATGTGCGGCGACTACCACGCCACCATCGACCGCTCCGAAAAGGACGCGCTCAAGCACGTCCCCGGCGCCGGCCTCACCCAGTACGAAGAGAACGGACAGGCCAAGAAGGCCGACCGCTTCGCCGGCGGCGGGCTCGAACAACTCGGCAACGGCCCCATGGCCGCTACCCAGCAAAGCAAGCAGTTCGACCGCCTCGACACCTTCTCCAAGCTCTTCGCGCCGCCGCCGGTCAAGTTCGCCGACCTCGACAAGTTCCTCGCCTCGGAAAAAATCCTCACCGGTCCGCCGTTCCTCTTTGACGTCCGCACCGACTACGTCAAGCTGACCAACGACACCGTCATGGTGCCGCTCACCCTCCAGATTCGCAACGGCGACATCACCTACACCACCAAGGATGGCGACTCCACCGGCGTCGTCAACATCCTCGGCCGCGTCAGCAACATCAACCACCGCGTCATCCAGACCTTCGAAGACACCGTCAAGGTCGAAACCCCCAGCGACCTGCTCCAGCGCACCAAGAACAACCAGTCCGTCTACTGGAAGGCGCTGCCCCTCCCCCCTGGTCGCTACAAGGTCGAGATCGCCATCAAGGATGTCAACAACCCCGACCACGTCGGCATCTGGCGGCGCAGCGTGGACGTGCCCAAGTTTGACGACGATCGCCTGGCCTCCTCCTCGCTCATCCTCGCCGACCAGATGGAACGCGTGCCCAGCAAGGACGTAGGCGCGGGCAACTTCGTCATCGGCAACACCAAGATTCGTCCCCGCGTGCCGGCCACCATCTCGACCCCGGTCGTCTTCCACCGCGCCCAGAACCTCAACTTCTGGATGCAGGTCTACAACCTCGGTATCGGCGACAACAAGAAGAACGACGCCACCATCGAGTACCAGGTGCTGGACCTCGCCACCAACAAGCAGATCCTCGACTCCTCCGAGCTGGCCTCCAAGCTGAACCCCAACGCCGACCAGCTCACGCTCGAAAAGACCATGCCGCTCGCCGGCCTCGAACCCGGACGCTATCAGGTCACCATCAAGATCAACGACGGCGTCTCCAAGCAGGAGATCGCCCAGAGCGCGCCCTTCATCGTCGAGCAGTAGGGGATCGCCCCTGTCCGTGTCCTGTCAAACGCAGTTCGCGGTGTACTGAACGTCGCTGAGCTTTACAGGATTCAGCTGAGCTTCACCGGAATAACGCGGGGCTTTAGCTCTCAGGTGTAGTCGCCAGCACTCTTCATGATTTGTCATTCCGCAGCGAAGCGGAGGAATCTGCATCTTGGGTGGCGACTACACCTGATGGAAAGGCGCTTTAGCCCCACGAACCCCGGGGGTAACGCACAAGGGGCTTCAGCCCCGGAATATCCTGTACCGCAGTTGAGATTTTCGCGGTTCCGCAGTAGTCTGATCTACTGAAGTGGTTCGTAGAGCGCTGCCGAACACGTACCCGGCAGCTGGAGTCACATCCGCGCAGGACACTCACGCGCAGATCGTCTCCTCCCACCACCGCAAGCGGCCGGTTTTGCACGAGCCGTACGGACGCCTTTGGAGAGCCGTAGGCGCGCACATGAGGTAGTAAAGCGCGGTGAAACGTTTCGTTCCGGGTCTGATGATGTTGGCAGCGCTGCTCGGGTGTACCCAACCCTCTGCGGCCGAGCCACCGCACGCTGACCCCGCCACCCCGGCGGCGGTATCGGGTGTGGTGCGCGACGCTCACGGTGCCCCCCAGCTCGGCGCCATGGTCGAACTTCTCGCCGCCGACGCCTCCACCATCGCCGTCGCCTTCAGCGACGATCACGGCCGCTACCTCCTTCCCTCCGTCCTCCCCGGCCATTACATGCTCCGCGCCTCGGCGGCCTTTTTCCTGCCCACCACGCACCCCAATCTCCGCCTCCAGCCCGGCGTCCAGGCCATCGTCAACCTCACCATGAGCACCCTCTTCGAGGCCGACAACTGGCTGCCCGCGCAGCGCCGCAGCGCCGACGAGCCCGCCGACGACTGGAAGTGGGCACTTCGTTCCAGCGCCAACCGGCCCCTGCTCCAGCTCGTCGATCCCGAGGATGGCCAGTCCGTCTCCTCCAGCTCCGAATCCGCCTCCCGTTCCACCTCCGAGGGCCGCGTCACCGTCACCAACGGCGACGGCACCTTCGGTGACGGCGGCACGCACCAGGCCCTCCTGCTCAACCGCACCATGGTCGGCGGCGACGGGGCCGTCCTCCGTGCCGATGTCGGTGACAACACCGAGAGTGTCGACTCCCCGGGCCCCTCGGTCGCCGTCACGGCCGGGTATGAGCACCAGTCTCTGTTCGGCGGCAGCACGCGCATCGTCACCGGACTCCAGTCGCACCCCGAGCTGGTCAACGGCAGCCTCCCCGGCTTCGGTCCCGGCGTGGAGGTGCTCGACGTCGCCAC
>JAJZFE010000329.1 GCA_021798655.1 Acidobacteriota bacterium
GAAAGAATGTTCGCAGGCTGATGGAGCTGTTTCGCGCAAAGGCCGAGGAGAACGTGGCGACGGAAGCCGAGGCGGAAGAGGCATGAGTGAACCGACGAGTCGCAGAGAGCCGGCGTATCGCGCACAGCAGGAGATGCCGCTGAGGCCGGGGGCGGATGCGTATACGCAGCCGACGTTTTCGCGGGGCAACCGGGCGCGCAGGCTGGTGTGGGGCGTGTGCTGGCTGCTACTGTATCGTCCGTCGCCGCGGCCGTTCCATGCGTGGCGCAGCCTGTTGCTGCGGCTGTTCGGGGCACGGCTGGGGCCGAAGTGCCACTTCTATCCGGGGTCGAAGGTGTGGGCGCCGTGGAACCTGCACTGCGCGGACCATGTGGCGGCTGGCGACGGCGTGGAGATCTACAACCCGGCGCTGGTGGAGTGCGGCTCGCATGTGATTTTTTCGCAGGGCAGCTATGTGTGCGGCGCGACGCATGAGTACAACGACCCGGCGTTTCCGATGGTGGCGTATCGCATGAGCTTTGGCGCGTATGCGTGGATCTGCGCGCGGGCGTGCGTGGGGCCGGGCGTGCAGGTGGGCGAGGGCGCGGTGCTGGGGCTGGCCGCGGTGACGGCGAGCGATCTGGCACCGTGGACGGTGTATGCCGGCTCGCCGGCGGTGGCGGTGAAGCAACGGACGCGCCTTGCGATGGAGACTGCGGGGCGGACGACGTGATCTCCGTGCTGATATTGACGCGGAACGAGGCGCTGGATCTGCCGGGATGCCTGGAGGCCGTGGCGTGGAGCGACGACGTGCAGGTGCTGGACAGCGGCAGCACGGACGGCACCGTGGAGATCGCGCGTGCGCGGGGAGCGACGGTGAGCGTGCGCGCGTTCGACGACTATGCGTCGCAGCGCAATGCAGGCCTGGCGCTGGGGTTTCGCCATGCGTGGGTGCTGGTGGTGGATGCCGATGAGCGACCGACGGCGGGGCTGGTGGCAGAGATGCAGCAGGCTGTTGCACAGGCAGAGGCGGACGTGGATGGCTACCGGATGCGGCGGCGCGACTACCTGTGGGGGACGTGGCTGCAGCACGCGCAGATGACGCCGTGGTACGTGCGGCTGGTGCGCGTGGGCCGGGCACGATACACGCGCGCGATCAACGAGGTGCTGGAGGTGGATAGCCGGGTGGCGACGCTGCACGGTGCGCTGGACCACTTCCCTTTCTCGAAGGGCCTGGCGAGCTGGGTGGCGCGGCATAACGCGTACTCCAGCGCCGAGGCGGAGCTGCTGGCAGCGGGAGCGGTGCAGGGTGGCGAGGGCGGCCTGCTGCGGCGAGCGCTGTTCGCGGGCACGTTCGAGCAGCGGCGCGTGGCGCAGAAGGCGCTGTTCTACAGGCTGCCGCTGCGGCCGGCGGTGAAGTGGCTGTACCTGGTGGTGGTGCGCGGGGCGGTGCTCGACGGCCGCGCGGGACTGATGTTTGCGACGCTGATGGCGTACTACGAGTACCTGATTGCGCTGAAGCAGCGCGAGCTGGCACGCCGCCGCGCGGGGCTTCCGCTGTAGCAGGCTGAGTAGCGATGAGCACGGCGCGGCGTTGAGGGATTGGCGTTGAGGGTGCCTGTGATCGCGTGTTGCCGCCACGAGCAGTACGCACATTCCCTGCGGGAATGACAAGCCGGAGGGGGTGACAAGCCGGAGAGGTTCAGCCGAGAGAAACGATGTACAGCCCAGCGTTCAGCCGCGCAGTTTGGCGAGCAGGTCGGTGGGGTGAACGGGCTTGGCGAGGATCTCGAACTCGTGGCCCTGGCTGCGGGCGCGCTCCAGCAGGTCGGCGGTGGCGGCCTGGCCGGAGAAGAGCAGAATCTTGCAGTGGGGCAGGCGGCTGCGAATCTCGATGGCGGCTTCGATGCCGGTCATGCCGGTCATGATGACGTCGGAGATGAGCATGTCGGGCTGAAACTCGTCGAGCAGTTCGATGGCCTTCTCGCCGCTGTAGACGGCGCGCGCTTCAAAGCCGGCCTGATTGAGAATGATGGCCAGCGTGTTGGCGATCACTTGTTCATCGTCGGCGACGAGAACGCGGGGCTTGCTTGCGGGGCTGGAGGTCTGTTCTGCCATGAGGTAAGGGTCCGAGATCAACTTTCGTGAAAGGGTTGAGGGCGTGCGACGCGAACGGGGGAGCTGCACGGTTACACGCTGTCTCTATCATAGGATGCCGGGCGAGCGGCATAGGCTGTACGAGCGACGGGTGTTAAGCTAAACGAAGTATGGTTGATATTCACCACCACCTGTTGCCCGGCCTTGACGACGGCGCGACTGATTTTGAGACCTCGCTGGCCATGGCCCGCATGGCTGCGAAAGACGGCATCACCCACGTGGTGGCGACGCCCCACGCCAACCACCGATACCCGTTTGACCGCGAGCGCAACGAAGGGATGATCTCCGAACTGCGCGCGGCGCTGGCCCGGGAGGGCGTGGCCATTACGCTGGGCACCGGCTGCGACTTCCACCTGAGCTACGACAACATCCAGGACGCACAACAGCACCCGCACCGCTATACGATCAACGGGTTGAACTACCTGCTGATCGAGCTGCCCGACCATGCCATTCCACCGCAGCTGGACGAGTCGTTCTATGAGCTGCGGATGGCGGGTTCGACGCTGATACTGACGCATCCGGAGCGCAACCCAACGCTGCAGCGCAACGCGGATCGGCTGAAGCACTGGGTGGAACAGGGGATGCTGGTGCAGGTGACGACCAGCTCCGTGGTGGGCCAGATGGGGTCGACCGCAGAGAAGATGGCGCACAAGCTGCTGAGCGACCGATGGGTCCACTTTCTGGCCACGGACGCGCACAACGTGACGCGACGGCCGCCGAAGATGCGCGCCGCCCATGACGCCGTGGCCGCGAAGTACGGCGCAGAGTATGCGAAGGCGATCTGCGTGGATAACCCGCTGGCGGTGTTTGAGGGCCGCACACTGCCGCCGCAGGAGCCGCCGCGCAACCTGTTTGAAGAGGAGCGGCCATCGCTCTTGAAGCGGCTGTTCGGCAGCCGAGGGTAGAGCGGAACAGGCGGGGCTACAGGCCGAGATTACAGGCCCAGGCCGCCGTCGACGGCGATCTGCTGGCCGGTGATGAAGGTGGGCGCCGTGGCGAAGAAGAGCACGGCCGCAGCGACATCGTCGGCGGTGCCGTTGCGGCGCATGGGGGTCTTCTCGACGAAGTGGGCGTAGGGCTGATTGGCCGGCGCGTCGGCGGAGCCGAAGACGATCATGCCGGGGGCGACGCAGTTGACGGCGATCTCCGGCGCCCAGGCCTTGGCCATGGTCTGCGAGAGCATGTGCAGCGCGGCCTTGGAGGTGCAGTAGTGGCCGTGCGTGGCCCAGGCACGAATGCCGCCCAGCGAGCCGATGTTGATGATGCGTCCGTGCGCGGATTTGAGCGCCGCGTGGGCGGCCCGGGCGACCAGAAACGGCCCGCGGGTGTTGGTCTCGAACATCGCATCCCACTGCGTTGCGGAGATCTCTTCGAGCACGAGCGTCTCAAACGCGCCCGCATTGTTGACCAGGATATCGAGGCCGCCCAGATGCGCGATGGCCGCCTGCACCGCCTGGTTCACGCTGGCCTCCTCGCGAACGTCGCAGGGCAGAGCGAGGGCGTTGGAGCCGAGCACACGCAGCTCGGCGACGAGAGAGTCCGCGTCGGCCTGCGAGTCGCGATAGGTGATGACGACGTCGGCCCCGGCAGCGGCGAGCGACAAGGCCAGCGCCCGGCCGATGCGGCGTGCCGCGCCTGTGACCAGAACTCGCTGCCCGAGAAGTAGACGCGCTGTGGCAGCCGGCGGGAGAGGCTGGCTCACTGCGGCGCGCTCGTAGAGGCCGCAGGGGCGGCGGAGGCCGCAGGAGCTGCAGGCGCAGGCTTACCGGCAGCCGGCTTGACCGGGTGCGGCGGCTCCTGCACACCGGGCTTGACCTCGGAGTCCTTGCCGTCGTTTTCCTGGTAGTCGGAGATCTGGGCGCGGGGGCGGAGCATCTTGACCAGCAGCTCCTTGGACGGGCAATCGACGTCGATGTCCTGCGCGGCGGTGGCAAAGCCGTTGGCCAGTACCTGCACGGTGACGTGGCTGCCGACCTCGATGACGTCGATGACGGCCTTGCCGTCTTCGTCGGTCTTGACCTCAAGATTGCCGTCGTTGCGACCGTCGCGGGTGGCGTGGAAGATCACGGCCGCGTTCATGATGGGCTTGCTGTTGAAGCCCTTTTCCACGATGACGGTGATGTGCGAGGTGGGCGGCAGGGCCTTGTACTTGCGGCCGTGGCCGGTGTCCTGCGCGGCGGCAGCGACGGCGAGCGCGGCACAGAGGCCGGCAGCACAGGTGACAGAGAACATGCGGAGAGCCGCAGGACGACAGGGAGACCGAAAGACCATAGCGAGATTCTACCGCGTTGGGGGCAGAGTTGGGCGCGGCCGGATATGAGTGAGATTCACTCAAATTACATCAAACACCGCTTGACCGGGTGCGGGGTGGCGGCCTATATTAGCAATCGGCGGTGGAGAGTGCTAACGGCAGCCAGCAGGCAGCCAGGCCTCTTCGCCCGGTCCGCGAGGGCCACACGAAACAGATGTCTGAACGAACGAGTCTGAACCAAGGAGAAGCACCACATGGCAACTACGACATTTACGCCGCTGCACGATCGCATTCTGGTGAAGCGTGTTGAAGAGGGCGAGAGCATTCGCGGCGGCATCATCATTCCGGACTCGGCGAAGGAGAAGCCGCAGCAGGGCGAGGTGATCTCGGTCGGCAAGGGCAAGTCCAACGACGAGGGCAAGGTGTTTCCGCTGGATGTGAAGGCGGGCGACACGATTCTGTTCGGCAAGTACTCGGGCACGGAGATCAAGCTGGACGGCGATGAGTACCTGATCATGCGCGAGGAAGAAGTCCTCGGCATCCTGAAGAAGTAGGTCCTACGCGGACGGCGGGACGCGGCTTTGCCGCCTGGCTCTCCGCAGCACTGAAACCTAGCATCTAGAACCTTGAACCTGGAGTTATTTATGGCAAAGCAGATTTTGCACGGAGAAGATTCGCGTCAGGCGATTCTGCGCGGCGTGAACACGCTGGCGAATGCAGTGAAGGTGACACTCGGTCCGAAGGGCCGCAATGTGGTCATCGAGAAGAAGTTCGGTTCGCCGACGATCACCAAGGACGGCGTGACGGTGGCCAAGGAGATTGAGCTGGCCGACAGCCTGGAGAACATGGGCGCGCAGATGGTGAAGGAGGTCGCAAGCAAGACCAGCGACATCGCCGGCGACGGCACCACGACGGCGACCGTGCTGGCACAGGCGATCTACCGCGAGGGCGTGAAGCTGGTTGCGGCGGGTGCGAACCCGATGGCGCTGAAGCGCGGCATCGACAAGGCCGTGACGGCGATCATCGGCACACGCGATGAGCAGGGCGTGGTGAAGGGCGGCGCGCTGAGCGAGTTCTCGAAGCCGGTTTCGGGCGACATGATCGCGCAGGTTGGCACGGTTTCGGCCAACGGCGACGAGCAGATCGGCACGATCATCGCTGCGGCGATGAAGAAGGTCGGCAAGGACGGCGTCATCACCGTGGAAGAGTCGCGCACGATGGAGACGCAGCTGGACGTGGTGGAGGGCATGCAGTTCGATCGCGGCTACCTGTCGCCGTACTTCGTTACCGATGCCGAGCGCATGGAAGCCGCGCTGGAGAACCCGTACATCCTCATCTATGAGAAGAAGATCTCCACGATGAAGGACCTGCTGCCGCTGCTGGAGCAGATTGCACGCACGGCCAAGCCGCTGCTGATCATCGCAGAGGACGTGGACGGCGAAGCACTGGCGACGCTGGTGGTGAACAAGCTGCGTGGCACGCTGAACGTGGCTGCTGTGAAGGCGCCGGGCTTCGGCGACCGTCGCAAGGCCATGCTGGAAGACATCGCCGTGCTGACCGGCGGCAAGGCCATCACCGAGGACCTCGGCATCAAGCTGGAAGGCGTGACGCTGGAAGACCTGGGCACGGCCAAGCGCATCACGATCGACAAGGACAACACGACGATCGTGGACGGCGGCGGTGCCGATGAGAAGATCGGCGGCCGTGTGAAGGAGATTCGCGCGCAGGTGGAGAAGACGACCTCCGACTACGACCGCGAGAAGCTGCAGGAGCGCCTGGCCAAGCTGGTGGGCGGCGTTGCGGTGATCAAGGTGGGTGCTGCGACCGAGACCGAGATGAAGGAGAAGAAGGCTCGTGTCGAGGACGCGATGCACGCAACCCGTGCGGCCGTGGAAGAAGGCATCGTCCCGGGTGGCGGCGTGGCGCTGATTCGCTGCAACACGGCGGTCGATACGCTGGCCAAGGAGCTGGAAGGCGACGAGAAGGCCGGTGCACTGATCATCCGTCGCGCGATTGAAGAGCCGCTGCGCATGATCGCCCACAACGCGGGCGAAGAGGGCTCGGTGATCGTTCCGAAGATCCGCGAGAACAAGGACAGCCACTACGGCTACAACGCAGCAACGGGCGTGTACGAGGACCTGGTGAAGGCCGGCGTCATCGACCCGACGAAGGTGACGCGGACCGCGCTGCAGAACGCAGCGTCGATCAGCGGCCTGATGCTGACCACCGAGGCCATGATCGCCGAGATCCCGGAGAAGAAGGAAGCTGCGGGCGGCGGACACAACCACGGCGGCGGCGGCATGGACGGCATGTACTAGTCCTGCGCGGACGGCGAGACGCGCTGTCGCGCAACAACACAAAGGCCCCGGAGAAGTCCGGGGCCTTTGCTGTTGCTCAGCTTGCTAGCACTCGATGCTTGTCCCGACCTACTCTCCTTTGTTGTCATTCCGCAGCGTAGCGAAGGAATCTGCATTTTCGTCGGCCACGGAAGCCCGTGATGCAGATCCCTTCGCTACGCTGCGGGATGACAACCAAGAGAGGGGTGATACCAAAACTAGTGGCGACAACAGGAGCCACGCGGCACTATCCTGCTCGCATGTACCCACGCAAAGAGTACGACTTCTGGGTTTACATCATGGCCAGCCGGTCGCTACAGCTATACATCGGCATGACGAACAGCCTTCGCCGCCGGGTCGCAGAGCACAAAGCGCACACACCAGGTTCCTACACAGCTCGTTACAACATGGATCCGCTCGTGTACTTCGAACACTTCCAGTATGTTGCGAATGCCATCAACCGCGAAGCGGAGTTGAAGGATTGGAGTCGTGCGAAAAAGATGGCACTGATTGTGTCGGTGAACCCTGCGTGGATTGACCTCTCCGAAGCGTGGCAAAATGCAGATTCCTCCGCTTCGCTGCGGAATGACAAACCATGAACTTGCGCGAAATTAACGTGTGGTGCTAACACTGGCCTGCAGCAGCCACACCGTTTCGTCTGCCGGGCAGCGGCCCTTCAGCAGCTCGCCGCTCACGCGTTCCAGCAGCGTCACCGAGTAGGTGGTTGCGTAGCGGCGGTGGACTTCGTCGGCGTCCACGGA
>JAJZFE010000213.1 GCA_021798655.1 Acidobacteriota bacterium
GATCGTCCAGTCCTTCGGGGCAGCCCCCAGCTGCGGCGCAAACGGAACGTTCCCCGTCGGCAGGTTGAACAGCGTTGAAGGATTGCTCGAATCCACCGCAGAGTTGGTCGGGTACGTATTGATGCCCGCGGGATAGTGCGCCAGGTTGATCATCGCCGTCGCCGTATCAATCGGCACCGTCGCTCCGCCATTGCTCTTGGAGACCGTCACACCGTCGCTCGTCGTGGCCAGGAACAGGCCGCTGCAGCTCGGCGATTCGGCTGCCAGTGCCGCCGGCGTCGTGCCCACCGACGTGTTCGACGAGTCCACGCAGTTCGCCACAATGTTGGCCAGCGTATTGATCGTCTGCTGTGGCACCACGCCGTTGCCGTTGTTCGGGTTCACCGTGTTCGCAACATGCCCTTCGCCATCGCCCGCCGGGCTGATCGGCCCGCTGCCCTGGATGTTGTACAGCGTCGCCGCATTCAGCGCCGCGTTCTGCAGGCCCACCAGGTTCGTCGCCGAACTGCCGATGTGCAGGCTGTCCGTTGCAAAGCCCGCCATCGCATAGCTCATCGCTACCGTCGAAACCTCGTTCATGTACACAAAGCTCAGCGCGTTGGTAAAGTTCCCCGACGACGGGCACAGACCCAGCATCGCCATGTTCACAATCGCCAGGTTGCTCGGCGCCGATGCCTGCGCCGCCGTCACGGTCAGCCCGCTGTAGGTCGTGGCTGCAATCGTGGTCGTCCCGTTCGTCAGGGTGCCCGTCGTCACCTGGAAGCTCGACGTCGTCAGGTTCGATGTGCCCAGCACTGTCAGCGTCTGGCCGTTGATGTACTTCCCAAACGTCGAGCTGTCGCCCGTGAACGTCACCGACTCGCCCTGGTACAGCAGCTGGCCGCCCGTCGTAAACGTGATCGTGTAGTCGCCCGGCGTCCCCGACACCACGGCCTTCGAGATCGTTACCGCAGGGGTCGTCATCGGGTTGCCGCCCG
Organism: Acidobacteriota bacterium; assembly: GCA_021798655.1. The sequence goes on from JAJZFE010000213.1 coordinate 978, forward strand.
CCGCATACAGGTACACCGGCTTGCCCACATCGCACGTGTAGTCGCCCGTAATATTAAAGCTGCCCGTACTGTCCGTCTTCACGTAGTACAGCCCGTTCGTCACGCTGCCGCTCGTGTCCTGCATCGTCGGATACGTGGCCGACTTGTACGACGGGCTCAGCAGCGACTTCGCCACCGCACCATAGCCATTCGTCGTCGCTTCCAGCACAAACACCTTCGAGCCCACCACCGGCGCATGACCGCCGTAGTTGCTGCCCTGGATCGTGCCCAGTTCGTTGACCGTCGCGGTCGAAGCCACGTCCGTCGTAAAGTCGCCCGCACAGCCGCTCAGCGCTGCTGCACTCATCAAGCTCATCATTAGAAATACAGACTGAGAAAAGGACCTGCGAAAAGACAAAATTGTTTACCTCGCGCACCGGTACGGGGCGGCCTGACATCCATCCAGATTTTGTTTGTGTTCAGGGCATCACGAGGAGAGGCAGAACCTGGAACTCGGGACATGAACGTGAAACAGTGGACAGAAAATAATGCAAAGATATTGCCGCGGAGCCTTGGGCTCTCGTCGTGCTACTGCTCAAAATCAACAACGGATCTACAACGGAAACGACAGGGACCGGCAACCGTTCGGCTCTTCGTCGAGCCCATCGCTGCCCTCGATCCTGACCGCTCGCATGACCTGCACGAGTCCACCGGATCACCCTTGTTTGAAGAACGAATACGACACTTGTCTTAGATTGCAAAAATGCGCTTTTATACCTGAAATCTTTGGTTTACGCGTTAGTAACCCTCGTAATCGTCTCCGGTAACGCTGCTCTGTTCTACGCTGACACACTCTGCCATCTCTACTCTTATCAGGCAGGCGCGTCATCCACTCAATGCCTCTTCCGGGGCATTCGCAGAACGACCATTGATTCCACCTAAAACCGCAGCAGATAACTTGCCTTTACAAAGAACTGCCGCCCGTCGTTCAGGTACAGCGGCGAACGCGGCGGGCCCGGATTGCTCGGGTCGCACGCGCCGTCCGGCAGCCGGTTGCACAGCGCGCGGTCGATGTTCTGGATGTCGTTGTTGTAGCCCACATACACCGCCGTCCCCGGATGCGGCAGCCACGTCAGCAGCGCCTCCGTGCTCACATGCTTGGTTCGCACCAGGCTCGTCTCCAGCGGGTTCACCAGCAGCGAGTCGTACTCCACAATCGCCCGCGCCGAAAACGCCCGCGTGAACTGGTAGTTGATCTTCGTCCGCAGCACCTGGTTCTCGTACACATCCGCGCCGCTATGCGCGTTGTGGTTGCGGTCCAGCAGGTACGTGTTGTCGATCGTCAACTGCCGCACCGGCAGCACGCTCACCAGCGCCTGCACGCTGTTCTGGTTCAGCAGAAACGGCACCCCGCCCGCCACCGGGTTGTAGTTCACATTGCCCCCGCGGATGGCCACGATATTCATGTTCAGCTGCCGCATCGGCGCGCTGCGCACCACGCCGCCTGCAAAGTTCTCCGTAAAGTTCACGCTTGCCGGCAACGCATACCCGTTCTGCGGCCCTACCGTATCGGAGTTCTCGCCCACCAGCGGCGCCAGCACCGTGTTCCCCTTCAGCAGAAAAAACGGGTCGAACGTCGAGTAGTGATAGATCCGGTTCCCCGCATGGTCATACGCAATCTCCTGGCCCTCCTCCAGCCCAAAGCTCTGCAGCGCGCCGTGCTTCGGAAACCACTGGTAGTTCGAGTGGTTGTGATTATGGTAATAATCCGTCGTCTGGATGAACCCCACCGCGCTCTGAAAGCCCGTGCTGTAATCATCGAACTCATCCTGAAAGTTCCACGCGTGCCCCTGGCGCACAACGCTCAGCGTGCTCGCCGGCCCGGCGTTATAGCTGTCGCCGCTGCCCTCATTCGCGCTGCCCAGCAGCGTCCCGTTCACGCTCTTGGTGCTGCTCTCCACCGCCTGGCCGGTTGCGGTCCACTTCTCCGTCATGCGCCACGTAAAGTCCACGCCGCCAATCCGGTTCCACCCGCCGCCAAACTCGTAGTCCGTATACATCAGCCCAACGCTCGACCCCTTGCCCAGGTCCTGGCTCACGCGGCCCACGCCGAACAGCGCCTTCTTCCCGAAGTCCGCATCGGTCTGCGCAAACGTCTCGCCCGGCGCGCGGTCATCGGCCAGCAGCACGCCTACGTTCGTGCCGCCCAGCTTGCCCGTCACACGCACACCAAAGTCCGGCCTCACAATGTTCCGCGTATACAGCAGGTTGATCGGCGTCGCAAAGTAGTTCGCGTTCTCCAGAAAGAACGGCCGCAGCTCCGGAAAGTACACCGGATACCGCTGGTTCACCGTGAACTGCGGCTGGTCGCTCTCAATGTCGCTGAAGTCCGGGTTCACCGTCGCGTCGATCACGATCGCGTCCTTCACCACGGCCTTCACCTCGCCGCCGCCCGTACCCTCCGCGTTGCGCGTGCTGAAGTACGGATTCAGGGGATCCTGCCCATCCAGCGCATGTACATTCTGCCCCAGCGCATACGGGTTCAGCTGGATATTGTGCGATCCGCTCACGCCCGTAATCCCGCGCAGCGTGCCCTCCTGCGGCAGCGTCCCCGTAATGCTCGTCGAGATGTGCGGCCATGCGTCCGTCTCGCTGTTCCTCGGCAGGTTCCGCTGCAGCACCACGCCCCAGTCCTGCGCCTCCGCCCTGAACCGCAGGCTCTTGAACGGTATCGCAAACAGCGCCATCCATCCCTGGCTCGTCACCTCGCCGTCCGAGTCCCACACCTGGTCATAGCTGTAGTCCGCGCCACTGCCCTCGGTCCACGCCGCATCCGCCTGCACACCCGCCGGGTTCGTCTGAAACAATATCCCCCGCCGCCGATCCTGGAACGGATCCAGCAGCACCGTCACATTGTCGTCCGTCAACACATTCTCGCGCCGCGCCAGGTGCCCGCGGATCAGCTTCGGGTCCGTGTCATAGCACGCAAACACCACGTACAGCGCCGTGCCCGTGCGCCCCACCCACGCCACCGTCCGCTGCGTCGCTGCCTTGCCGTCCACCGGCGCGCTCTGGATAAAGTCATCCACCTCGGTCAACTGGTCTTTGATCTCCGCCTTCGGCTGCATCCCTGCAAAGTCGGCCAGCGTAATCCGCCGCGTCAGCACCGGCACCTTCCTGTCCGTCGAAGCCTGCGGCTTTGGCGGAGCCGCCGCCACCACCGTCGGCTTGTTCTGCTGCCCGACCCCCTGCCCCGTCACCTGCGCTGCCGCCACTTCGCACAGCCCCGCCACACACACCGCGACACACACCACCGCACACAGCAGAACCCGACACAACATGACCCGACACCGCATCGCCACAGCAACCAACCTCATACTCACCTGTACCCGGATAACCCTTCGTTTAGACGCAGCTCACCCAGACGCGGCACTGCCACAACGCACTGAATGCGAACAAACCGTCATACGCAAACAAAGCGGCCAGGGTTCCTCACCCCGGCCGCTTTATCGATTCGCTCCTGTGGAAAGCCTCTACGGTGCCGCAGCCGGCTTGTTGTACGGCGTTGTCAGGCTCGCCGCCATCGGCGTCACCACCGGCGTCGCCACACCTACCATCTCCGTCACCGTATTGCTTCCGTAGTTCGGCACCCAGATGTTCCCCGACTCATCAATGGCCAGCTGATACGGCGTGTTCATCGCCCCACCCTGGTACGCATTCGTGCTGGAGATCGCCGTGCCCGTACTGGAGAACTCCGAAATACTGCTGCCGTTCTGGTTCACCGCAAACACCCGTCCAGCTCCATCCACCGCCACATCGTAGGGCACATTCAGACCACCACCCGTATAGCCGCCATTGCCAGACACCGCCGCACCCGTGTTGGATAGCTTCGACAGACTGTTGTTACTCGCATTGGACGTCCACAGGTTGTTCGAACTATCCGCGGCAATGCCCACCACGTAACTCTGGCCGCCGCCCCCATACCCGCCATTGCCGGAGATCGGCGCGCCCGTGTTGGTGAACTTCGACAGCGTCACGTAGTTGCCGGCCCACACATTATTCCCACCATCGATGGCTAAGCCGTACGGCTGATTCAGGCCGCCGCCGGTGACTCCGCCCGCTCCCGAAATCGCCGTGCCCGTTGCACTGAACTCTGCCAGCGCATTCGAGTTGGGCACAGTCGCCCACACCTGCCCTTTGCCGTCGATCGCCACGTCATACGAGCCATTGAGACCGCCGCCCGTATAGCCTCCGTTGCCAGAAAGCGCAGATCCCGCGCTGCTGAACTCTGACAGCCCATTCCCGTTCAGGCTGCTCACCCACGCGTTGCCCGACGTATCAATGGCAATCCCGTTTGGAGCACTCAAACCTCCTCCCGAAAACCCGTTGGTACCCGACTGGACCACTCCAAGGTTGTTGAACTCTGACAGCGTATTGCTGAGAGAGTTTGCAACCCAAACGTTGCTGGCACCGTCCAGCGCAACGGCAATCGGCCCGTTCAGGCTGCCGTCCGTATAGTTGATCCCCACCGACAGATCCGTCGGCGTCGCCGTCAGCGCCGGCAGAAACGGCTGCGACGAGCCCCCCTGGTTATAGATATTGGCCGCAAACGCCGTGTTCCCTACGCCCGTCGGATAGTGCGCGATGTTCAGCATCACCGTCGCAATATCATTCGGCTTGGTACCCGTCGTCGTCCCGTTCGCCGTCGCGTTCGCAAACAGGGTCTTGCACTGCGTCGATTCCGTGCCGCTCGGCGCCGTCGTTGCGCTGTACGTATTCGCGGAATCCACACAACCCGCCAGGCTGTTCCCCAGCGCATCAATCAGCTGGTACGGAACCGTCCCGTTGCCGGCCGCCGTCGTCGCCCGCGCAATGTGCGCCCCGCCCTGCGTGCCCGTGCCCACTCCGCTGCTGCCCTGGATGTCGTACAGGTTGTTCGCCGTCAACACCGCCGCCTGCAGCCCCGCCAGGTTCGTCGGGCTGGTGCCAATGTGCAGCGCATCGTTGTTCGTCGCCGTATTCGCAAACGGCGCCAGCACCTGCATCGCCGCCACCGTCGACACCTCGTTCATGTACACAAACTTCAGCGTGCTCGCAAACGTCGCCGGCGGCGTCGGACAGTTCCCCAGCAAAGCCACATTCGCAATCGCCGGATTGTTCGCCGTCACCGTGCCGCTCGACAGCGTCGTCGCCAGCACATTCGCGTGCGTCAGCGGAACCTGAAAGCTCACCGCCGTCCGCCCCGTCGCCGACACCGCATACGTCCCGTTCAAGTAGCTGTACGCCGAAGGCGCTCCGGCAATGTTCACCGACTCGCCCGCCGCCAGCGTCTGCGAAGCCGTCGTAAACGTCACCACGTTCCCCGTAATCGAAAAGCTCGACAGCGTCGTCGATACCGCCGAACTCTGGTTCCCGCCCGTCGCATACAGGTACACCGGATACCCGGCCGTGCACGTGTAGTCACCCGTGACATCGAAGCTGCCACCCGCTCCGGTGCGAATGTAGTACATCCCGTTCGTCACGCTGCCCGGCGTGTTGTCCACCTGCGTCGGATAGTTGGCATCGCTGTACGATGCGCCCAGCAGGTCCGTCACCGCCTTGCCGTACCCAGTCGTCCCCACCTGCACCACAAACAGCTCCGCTCCCACAATCGGCGCATGGCCCCCGTAGTCGTTCCCCTGGATCGTGCCCAACGCACTCTGCGTCGTCACCACCGTGTCCGGAAAACCCATGCTACCCGAGCAACCGGTCAGCCCGGACACACACACCATCACACTAGCCGCGGCTGTCGCAACAACGGTAAGAAGTTTCACTGGAATACCCATCAATAGTTGAAATCGCGTGCTGCCCGTTGTACGAACCGCTCTTGTGTCTGGATGTATCACGTGCAGAACTGGCTTCGTCCCACCGAATCTCACCCAATTTCTACTCTACAGCCCAGATATTTCATCACAAGGTGACGAACGTCCTGTAATGCGACATAGCTGCATAGCCCGCCTCCTGACCATGCGTTCATCTCGCCGACGCCTCGGCTACCCCACATCTCGTTCCTGAAACGGGGTTCGCTTGGGTGCCCCACATCTCGTTCTTTGAGATGTGGGTTCGCAGGACCCCGGCGGCTACCGCAACCGTGAATCACCGCACCAGCCAGAAATAGTCGAACGCGAAAAACACAAGTCCACCACTAACCGCAATATTTTGAAGACTTTGCCCCCAAAAGTACGGGGGGGGGTACCTGCCCCGCTCGGTCTACAATGATCTCGATGAACCTCGACGCCCTGCAGTCCGCAATCCGCGAAGCCGACCTCGACGGCTGGCTCTTCTACGACCACCACCACCGCGACCCCATCGCCTACCGCATCCTCGGCCTCGATGAGAACAGCTTCGTCTCCCGCCGCTGGTTCTACTTCGTCCCCGCGCACGGCGAGCCCCGCAAGCTCGTCCACCGCATCGAGGCCGGCAAGCTCGACGCCCTCCCCGGCGCGCGCGACGAATACTCC
>JAJZFE010000077.1 GCA_021798655.1 Acidobacteriota bacterium
ATATTTTGCCCGTAAGATCTCTGCAATCAATATTTTGCAGCCACTACACCGCGTAACTCGTTGATTCCAGAGATCAAGCAAAAACAGCAGGGGGGGAGGGGGGGTGCCCCTACTCCGGAGCCTCCACGCGCCCGCCTTCTTTCAGCTTGTACACCTTGCCGCGATAGTAGAAGTTCTCGCCGCCATAGCTGCCCAGCCACAGGATGCTGCCCAGCAGGTCGCGCAGCGGATAGACGATCGTGTTGAACGCGATGTCCGGGTCGCCGAGCACGCCCAGGATCGCCGTCGCCTGCAACCAGCGGTTCACCACCATCGCCATCAGCCACCACACTCCCAGCACCGCATGGCCGCTCAGCACGCTCCACAACAGGCCCATCAGCCCGAACGGCATCGCAAACGTCAGCCCCGTGCCAAAGTGTCCCCACGGCCGCGAACGCCGCGTGCTCTGCATCCACCGCAGCTGGTTCCGAAAGCTCAGCCAGAACGCCGAGTCCTGCACCATCAGCCGGATGATGTACGTCGCCATCCGCACGCCCCTGCCCTGCGCCGCCAGCCGGTTGCCCAGCACGAAGTCGTCCGCGTAGAACTGCCCCAGCACGTCGAAGCCGCCCACATCCTGGAAGCTCTTCCGCGGCAGAGCCATCGTCGCACCCAGCGCAAACTTCGTGCCCTCGATCATGTCCGCCACCAGCACGCCGCTGGTCATCTCCACGCTCTTGCCCACCGCATCCAGCTTCGACGAGAACCCCGAACCCCGGTGCGCCGTACCCAGGTACACGCAGCTCACCAGCGCCATCTTCGGATCCTTCAGCGTCTGCACCATCCGCAGCAGGTAGTCCTTCTCCACCCGCACGTCCGCGTCGCTGGTGATAAACGTGTCATACTTCGCCACCGAGTCCAGCTTCGCCAGCGAGTACACCTTTGCATTATGAAACTTCGGCATCGGCTCGCCGCACGTCACATACTTCGCCGCCACATGCGGATACCGCTGTCCCACACGCTCGGCCAGCTGCAGCCCTTCGTCCGTCGCATGACGCGCGCAGAACAACAGCTCGAACTCCGGATACTCCTGCTCGAAGAACGTCTCCAGGTTGCGCTCCATGCCGTCTTCGGTGCCGTGCAGCGGCTTCAGCACGCTCAACGGCGGCAGGTAATCAGCAACCTCGCTCTGCTCCCGCCGCTTCCGCAGCCCAAACCGCAGCGCCGCCGCCATCACCATCGCACAGTAGATCGTCGACGTGACCGAACCCAGCAGCGCCAGCCAGAACAGGATATGTAGCAGAACTCTCATCGCACCACGCAACTCAAACGCAACTCAGATAGATCGGCCATGTCGCAGCCTGACCTCCTAAGTTTACGCGACGCGACGCTACTCTTTCTCGCGCGGCATCTTTACAGGCCGCCGAAACGGTACCAGACCGGGCTGCGGAGCCTGCTGCTGCATCCGCGTCAGCATCTCCGTCCGCACGTAATCCACAAACCCCTGCATCTGGCGGTTCATCTCCTCCATCCGCTCGCGCATCTGCAGCACGATCGCAATGCCCGCCATGTTCACGCCCAGGTCGCGCGCCAGGTTCAGGATGAACTCCAGACGCTCCAGGTCCTCATCCGTGTACAGCCGCGTGTTGCCGTCCGACCGCGACGGACGCAGCAGTCCCTCGCGCTCATACAGCCGCAGCGTCTGCGGATGAATCTGGTACATCTCCGCTACCGCAGAGATCATGTACGCGCCTTTGCTCTTCCGCTTCGTCGCCATCGCCGTCCTTCAACCTGCCAGCAGCATACCGCGTTCTCGCCCGCGCGTGCAGCCGCAATCTGCCGCACGCACCGTTTACGGCATCAACGCAGCCCGCGCCGCACAGTGTACCCTCGAACTCGACAGCTACCATGCACAACGCCATCGACTGGATCGAACTCGTCGCCTTCATCCTCGCCCTGCTCGCGCTCTCGCTCGCCATCACGCGCACGCTCGGCACCGTGCGCCTTCCCGCCGGAGCCGTCGTCGTCGTCACCGGCGGCTCGCGCGGACTCGGCCTCGCCATCGCCTCGCGCTTTGCCCGCTCGGTCCGCGTTCGCCTCGTCCTCGTCTCGCGCCACATGGACGAGCTCGAACAGGCCAAAGCCTCACTGCTCGCCCAGCATCCGCACCTGCAGCCCGACGACCTCCACCTCATCGCCGCCGACCTCGCCCAGCCCGCCGAGTGTCAGCGCCTCATCGCCGCATCGCTCGCCCGCTTCGGCCGCATCGACGTCCTGGTCAACAACGCCGCCATCATCCAGATCGGCCCCGCCGAGCTGATGCCCGCCGCGGCCTTCGAGCAGGCCATGCAGGTCAACTTCTTCGCTGCCTTCCACACCACATGGGCCGCGCTGCCGCACCTGCTCCAGCAGCAGCCGCTGGTCGGCACTCGTCGCGCTGCGGTGGTCAACATCGCCAGCATCGGCGGCAAACTCGCCGTCCCGCACATGCTGCCCTACACCGCCGCCAAGTTCGCCCTGGTCGGCTTCTCCGAGGGCCTGCACGCGGAGCTGCACCCATCGGATGTCCTCGTCACCACCGTCTGCCCCGGCCTCATGCGTACCGGCGGCGAGGCTCATGCACACTTCATCGGAGACATCGAAGCCGAGCGCAAGTGGTTCAACTTCGCCGCCACCAAGCCGCTCATCACCACCACCGCGACGCACGCTGCCAACGCGATCGTCCACGCCGTCGAACGCAACCGCGCCGAGATCACCATCACCCCGCAGGCATGGCTCGCAGCCCGCATCGCCGGCCTCATGCCCGAAACCCTGCAGTTCCTGAACGCGATGACCACTCGCTTCATCCTGCCAAAACCACCGCCAAAACGCTGACGGTCAACCCACCTTCTTCAACACGCGTTGTTCATCCGACGGTGTCCTCATAACGCGACGCAGTGCTGCGTTGACAGAATCAGAATCTGGAAACGACTCCCAAACATCGCTCTCCAGTGTGACGACATGAACCTTTCCCGCCAGCTTCGCATAGGGCGCGCGTTCACTCTTTGAAAAGTCATATTCTTCTTCCATCTCATCGTCGTTCATCTCTGGCCTCGTCATAGCGTCTCCTCTCACTCAGTTTCGCTGGCCTTGCGCTGATGATCCGCAAACTCGAACCTCGCGCTGTGTGCGCCACTACCAGTATTCTGTGCCGAACGGATTCAGCAAGCAACAGGAAACGCTCTTCCATCTCCGAGTGCTTTGCATCCCGAATCCTCTCGCCATTCGGATCGATAAATGCCGTCGAAGCCTCCTCGAAACTCACTCCATGCTTCACAGCATTGGACAACGCCTTGGCATCGTCCCACTCGAATTGAAGACTACCCAGCCGAAACTCAGTCATCGCTCATAGTCCCGCCAGAATCTCCGCCCGCGGATCTTCCGGGTTCAGCTTCTGCAGCTCGCGCAGTATCTCCTTCGATCGCTCGTCCTGAACCTTTGGCACCACGATCTTCACCTCGACAATCTGGTCGCCGCGATGGCCTTCGTTCGTCGCGCTGCTCACGCCCTTCTCGCGCATCCGCAGCTTCTGTCCTGTCTGCGTTCCCGGCGGAATCTTCAGCTGCGACTGCCCCATCTGCGCGCCCACACCATCGATCGTCGGCACATCGATCTTCGCTCCCAGCGCGGCTTCCATCACCGTCACTGGAACGGTCACGTGCAGGTCATCGCCCACGCGCTTGAACAGCTTGTGCTGACCGACCGCAATGATCAGGTACAGATCGCCCGACGGCGCGCCTTCGGTACCAGCGTTGCCCTTGCCTGCCAGCCGAATCCGCTGTCCATCGCGTGTTCCTGCCTTGATGCGGAACTCCAGCGGCTCGCGACGCGTCACCACGCCTGCACCATCGCATGTGCGACACGCGTTCTGCACCTTGCCGCTGCCGCCGCAGCGCGGACACTGGATGTTGAACTTCATCCGCCCGCCCATCTGCGTCACCTGGCCTTCGCCGTTGCACTCCGGACAGGTCATCGCGCCGCCCGTCACCGCACGGCCCTTGCACGTCGGACACTGCTCCTGCCGCTGAATCTCCAGCCGCGTCACGCCGCCGCGCACCGCGGTCCAGAAGTCGATCTCCACCTTGTACTCAAGATCGGTCCCCGGCTGCGGCCCGCGCGCCTGCCGCCCGCCACCGTTGAACATCCCGGTAAACACATCCTTGAAGCTCGACCCAAAACCGTCGCTCTCCCGGGCACCGCGCCCGCCGCCCTGGAAGCCCGAAAAGTCGAACCCGCCGAAGTCGAACGGCACACCCTGACCGCGCGCGCCGCCACTCGCAGCACCACCGCCAAAGCCCGAAGCTCCCGGCTGACCACCGCCGCGCGCATACGCCTCCGCAGCCGCCGCATCGATGTTGTCCGAGTAGAACCCGACCTGATCGAAGATCTTTCGCTTCTTCTCGTCGCTCAACACGTCATTGGCCTCGGAGATCTCCTTGAACTTCTCCTCGGCCTTCTTGTCACCCGGGTTCACATCCGGGTGATACTTACGCGCCAGCTTGCGAAACGCCTTGCGAATCTCATCCGCTGTCGCCGTCTTCTTCACGCCAAGCGTGCCGTAGTAGTCCTTCTTGTCCGTCGCTGCCATCGTCAAGCCACCCTGCGTTCTACCTGCTTCTCGATCATCGCTCCAAACTCCATCACCACTTGCGCCAGCTCATAGGCCTTTTGCATATTGATCCAATACTCCGCTGACGTTCCAAAGTAGCGGGCCAGACGCAGAGCCGTGTCCGCGCTGATCCCGCGCCGTCCGTTCACGATCTCTGAAACGCGCGTCACTGGCACACGCAGCGCCAGAGCCAACGCATTCGCTGACATCCCCAACGGCTGCAAATAGTCCTCACGCAAGAACTCGCCCGGATGGATCGCAACCAGCCGCTCACTCTTTTTACGAATCGCCATCGTAGCTCCTCCTCAATGGTTGTCAACGATCTCGACGTCATACGCACTGTCGTCGGCCCATCGAAAACACACTCTGTACTGGTCATTGATACGCAAACTGTACTGCCCCGCCCGGTCGCCCTTCAGTTTTTCCAGCCGGTTGCCGGGCGGATTCCTGAGGTCATCAAGCCTGATCGCAAAGTCCAGATCGCCGAGACGCCGTGCTGCCACTCGCGCCATGCTTCCAAAACGCCGGCTCTTGCCCGTCGTGTAAACCTTCCGAGTCTCTTCGTCTGCAAAGGTAACGATCACATCGTCCAGCGTAACACGCCAAACGTTATACGTCGTCCATTCAACCCGCCTGGCACGACGGGCACCAGAACAGGTTCCTCCCGCCGAAGCCCTCCTGCTTCATCACCTTCGTCCCGCACACAAAGCATGGCTGTCCGTTGCGCCGATAGACATAGTGCGCCTCTTCGGCCAACGCGCTCCCACGCTTGTGCGGCCGATCCTTCTTCAGCGTCGTCACAATGCGCCGGTCAATCATGCCCTCGCGCATCAGCGGCCCCATCTCCCGCCACATCGTCTGCAGCACGGCAGGCGACACATCCTTGCCCGGCGTGAACGGGCTCTGCCTCGCCCGAAAGAGCAGCTCCGCGCGGTAGATGTTCCCGATACCCGCGAACACATCCTGCTCCATCAGCAGCAGACCGATCGGCTTCCTGCTCTTGGCAACCTTCGCCAACGCCTTGTCCGGCGCATCTCCGTTCAGCGGGTCTGCGCCAAGCCGGCTGACCAGCGTCTGCCACTGTGCCTCGCTCCACACCGAGCAGTCCGTCGGACCACGCAGCTCCACCCAGGCCACCTGCTCCGGCTCCAGGTGCCCCGTCCCGTCATCGGACGAGTACCAACCATGCCGCCTGGTCTCGCCGGGCATCGCCGGCAGCTTCACCTTCGCTGCACTCCACATCCGCAGCCGCAGCGCGCCCTTCACCGGCGGCAGCGGCCCCGAGCCTTCCGTAAAGTCGCCCTGCAGCCCCAGATGCACATGCAGAATCAGGTCTCTACCGAACTCGTACCCAAGATGCTTTCCATGCGCGCGCACCCGAACCAGCTTGCGCCCGCTCAGCATCGGCCCGTCCGTAAACCGCCCCTGCGGCCCATCCACCAACACCGGCTTACCGCGAAACGCAGCTTCATGCCGCTCCGCCCAGCGGTGAATCTCATTGCCTTCAGGCATCGGCTCTCAACACCTCGCGCTCACACGCTACAACCATGTACCTAATTCCACATCGTGCTGGCCTTGATCGCCTCCACGCTGAACATCTGGTCCGGCTCGCTCTGCCGCATCCGCACGGCAAACTGCTCAGCCTCCACGCGCGACCCAAACAGGCTTCGGCTATACAGCTTGCCAGCGCGCGTCGCATCGCAACGCCACACCATCTCGCCCGCATATCCACGCGCCGCGCCCAGGTCCCACTGCACCGCACCCGGCCACGCCTGGTCACGCCCCCCAGCGCCCAGCTGAAGATCGTCCTGATCGTACTCGTTCCTGTCGTCTCTCATGGCCGTCCTCCTCACTCTATTGGACGCAGCACCCGCGCCCAATCGCTTCACTTTCTTCAACCCGCGTTTGCACAACTTGATGCGGTCACACTTCCAACCGCACACGCTCACTGAGATGCACAGAGGAGGAGCCAAAGCTCCTCCTCTTGTGTACGCACCAGCGGGCCAGTTGGTTCTGTCCTACTGTGGATCACTTACTTCTCCGTGTCGACATACTCCGCGTCGATCACGCCTTCGTCCTTCTTCGGCTCCTCGGCATGAGGCGCAGCGCCCTCTGCCGAAGCCGTCTCCGCGGCTGCAGCCGTCGCCTTGTACAGCGCCTCGGCCAGCTTGTGGCTCGCCGCGGTCAGCTTCTCGCGCGACGCGTTCAGCTCCGCCGTGCTGGCATCACCGCCCAGCGTCGTCTTCGCCTCGGCCAACGCGCCTTCCACGTCGCCCTTATCGGCACCGTCCAGCTTTTCGCCGCCGTCCTTCAGCATCTTCTCCACGTTGTAGACCATCGAGTCCAGCTGGTTCTTTGCCTCGATCTTCTCCTTCGCTTCCTTGTCCTCGGCCGCGTGCGCCTCGGCATCCTTCGCCATGCGCTCGACCTCTTCCTTGCTCAGGCCCGAAGAGCTCGTGATCGTGATCTTCGCGTCCTTGCCCGTCGCATTGTCCTTCGCACTCACGTTCAGGATGCCGTTCGCGTCGATGTCGAACGTCACCTCAATCTGCGGCACGCCGCGCGGTGCAGGCAGGATGCCGCCCAGCTTGAACTTGCCCAGCGTCCGGTTCTGCGCCGCCATCGGACGCTCACCCTGCATCACGTGAACCTCAACCTCGGTCTGGTTATCGGCCGCCGTCGAGAACGTCTCCGACTTCTTCGTCGGAATCGTCGTGTTGCGCGGAATCATCGCCGTCGCCACGCTGCCCATCGTCTCAATGCTCAGCGTCAGCGGCGTCACGTCCAGCAGCAGCAGGTCCTTCACATCGCCGGCCAGCACG
>JAJZFE010000364.1 GCA_021798655.1 Acidobacteriota bacterium
TCGCTGCTGGCGTACACCTCGGCCACGGCGCGCAGCTGCGCGTTGGAGCCGAAGACCAGATCGACGATCGTGCCCGTCCACTTCGCTTCGCCCGTCGCGCGGTCCAGCCCTTCCAGCACGCCAGCCTCGCTCGCCGACTTCTGCCACTTCGTGTTCATGTCCAGCAGGTTCACGAAGTAGTCATTCGTCAGCGCGCCCGGCTGCGTGGTGAAGACGCCGTGCGCCGTATGCGCGTAGTTCGCATCCAGCGCGCGCAGTCCGCCGATCAGCACCGTCATCTCCGGCGCGGTCAGCGTCAGCAGGTTGGCCTTGTCCAGCAGCAGCTCTGCCGCATACGGCTCATGTCCCTTGCGAAGGTAGTTGCGGAACCCATCGGCAATCGGCTCCAGCGGCGCAAACGCGTGCACGTCGGTCTGCTCCGGCGTCGCGTCCGTGCGGCCCGGCGAGAAGGGAACCGTCACCGCGTGACCGGCCTTCTTCGCCGCGGCCTCCACCGCCGCGCAGCCGCCCAGCACGATCAGGTCCGCCAGCGACACCTTCTTGTCGCCGCTGTTGAACTCCTTCTGGATCGCCTCCAGCGCATCGAGCACCTTGGCCAGCTCCGCCGGCTGGTTCGCCTCCCAGTACTTCTGCGGCGCCAGGCGAATGCGGCCGCCGTTCGCGCCGCCGCGCTTGTCGCTGCCCCGGAACGTCGAAGCCGAAGCCCACGCCGTCGTCACCAGCTGCTGCACCGTCAGCCCCGACGCCAGCACCTTCGCCTTCAGCGCGGCAATCTCCGCCTCGCCGATCAGCGCATGGTCCACCGCCGGAACCGGATCCTGCCAGATCAGCGGCTCCTTCGGCACCAGCGGCCCGAGATACCGCGCGATCGGTCCCATATCGCGATGCGTCAGCTTGAACCACGCCTTCGCAAACGCGTCCGCGAACTCCGCAGGGTTCTCCAGATAGCGTCGCGAGATCTTCTCGTACGCCGGATCGAACCGCAGCGCCAGGTCCGACGTCAGCATGTGCAGCTCGTGCGTCTTGCCCGGTTCATGCGCGTCCGGCACCATGCCCACTGTAGCGCCGTTCTTCGGCTTCCACTGGTGCGCGCCTGCGGGGCTCTTGGTCAACTCCCACTCATACTTGAACAGGTTCTCCAGGTACTCGCTGTCCCAGCGCGTCGGGTGCGTCGTCCACACCACCTCCAGTCCGCTGGTGATCGTGTTGCTGCCCACGCCGTTGCCCAGGCTGTTCTTCCAGCCCAGACCCTGCTCCTCAATCGGCGCAGCCTCCGGCTCGGGGCCCACATACTTGTTCGGATCGCCCGCGCCGTGCGTCTTGCCGAACGCGTGCCCACCGGCGATCAGCGCCACGGTCTCCTCGTCGTTCATCGCCATGCGCGCAAACGTCTCGCGGATGTCCCGCGCCGAAGCGATCGGGTCCGGGTTGCCGTTCGGCCCCTCCGGGTTCACGTAGATCAGGCCCATCTGCACCGCAGCCAGCGGGTTCGCCAGCTGACGGTCGCCCGTGTAGCGCTTGTCGCCCAGCCACGTCGTCTCCGGCCCCCAGTACGTCTGGTCCGGCTCCCACGCATCTTCGCGGCCGCCCGCAAATCCGTGCGTCTTGAAGCCCATCGACTCCAGCGCCACATTGCCCGTCAGGATGATCAGGTCCGCCCACGAGAGCTTGCGCCCGTACTTCTGCTTGATCGGCCAGATCAGCCGCCGCGCCTTGTCCAGGCTCACATTGTCCGGCCAGCTGTTCAGCGGTGCGAACCGCTGCAGACCCGCGCCAGCGCCGCCGCGTCCGTCGGCAATGCGGTACGTCCCCGCGCTGTGCCACGCCATCCGAATAAACAGTGGCCCATAGTGCCCGTAGTCCGCCGGCCACCAGCTCTGCGAGGTCGTCATCAGCGCACGCAGGTCTGCGATCACCGCCTCCAGATCCAGCGTCTTGAACTCCGCCGCGTAGTCGAACGTCTCGCCCATCGGATCCGATTGCGGAGAGTTGTGGTGCAGCATGTTCACGTTCAGCTGGTTCGGCCACCAGTTCGCTCCGCTCCGCGCCCCTGCCACTGTTGACGGCAGGTCGCCGTGCATCACCGGACACTTCGCTGCGCCCTGGCTCTCGCTGCCTGCCTTCGGCTCTCCCACTGCGTGTTCAAACTGCTTTTCCATGACTGTCCTTCTCCTTCAAATACTGGTTCCATCGGCCGGTCTGCTTCGCCGACGAGTTGCATTCATGGTTAACGCTTCCTGCATCGCGCAACCGCCGCCACCTCACCCCTGCTCCTGAAACTAACCCTCCGTCAGCGATAAGTAAAATCAATTGCTTCTACAGTCACGATTGTCATGCTCTATGATGAATCGAGCCGCTGCACTCCCTTCGCCATGAACCTCCAGGAACTCCGCTACCTCGTCGCCGTCGCTCGTCATCGCCACTTCGGCCGTGCCGCCGAGGCCTGCAACGTCAGCCAGCCCACGCTCAGCAGCCAGATCCGCAAGCTCGAACGCGAGCTCGGCGTCACGCTGCTCGAACGCACCAACAAGCGCGTGGACATCACCCCGGTCGGCAGCCAGATTCTCGTCCACGCCCAGCACGCGCTCGCCGAGGCCGCGCAGATGGAGGCCGTCGCCCGCGCCGCACGCGACCCCCTCGTCGGCGCGCTGAAGCTCGGCGTCATTCCCACGCTCGCGCCGTATCTCATGCCGCTCATCCTGCGTCCGCTGCGGCTCGCCTGCCCCGGCCTCACGCTTGAGCTGTGGGAGGACCAGACCCGCTCGCTCATCGAAGGCCTCCGCAACCACCGCCTCGACGCCGCCCTCCTCGCCACCCCGGCCGACTTCCCCGAGATCACCGAGATCGCCCTCTTCGACGAGCCGCTCCTCGCCGCCCTGCCTCTCGATCACACCCTCGCCTCCCGCAAGCGCATCGACGAGGAGGCCCTCGCCTCCGACCTGCTCGCCCTCGCCGACGGCCACTGCCTCTCCAACCAGACACTCGCCGTCTGCGGCGCGCGCCGTTCCGCCGCCCCCAGCTCGCTGCAGAGCGCCATGCAGGCCTCCACGCTGGAGACTCTCGTCAACCTCGTCGCCGCCGGTTACGGAACCACCCTCATCCCCGCGCTCGCTGCACCGTCTCTTGGCCAGCGCGGCATCGTCCTCCGCCCCCTCGCGCACCACTCCTCCCGCACCATCCGCCTGGCCAGCCGCCCCGGCTTCCCCCGCGCCCAGGCCCTCCGCGCCCTCGAAAAAGTCATCCGCACCGCCGCCCGCAAAGCCCACCTCACCTGAACCGCGCTGAACAAAAAACTAGAATGAATTCCATTGCCGCGAGCGGTACATGATCCGCTGGCATATCTCTGATTTTGTTTGTCATTCCCGGAGGGAATCTGCGTTCCTTCGCAGGATGCCGGCATCCTCGCAGGCATCAATTACGGCAAACGTGTTTATCGTTATTCACTCGTTGGGTCATGTAAGGAAAGCAACGTACATTCGAGTGTCGAGGCGTTCCGTTCGATGTACTCTGCCACCGGTCCCCAGTATTGGTGATGCGCTTCGGCGCGCAGTCTGACCCAAGGCTGCTGTCCCTCTCTTGCGCCGCCAACGATCAAGTCATACTCCGCTTTGGCTCTCGTGCTCATCAGCCTGATGAGTTCGCCAAGCTCTGCTGAGTCAAACGAATACCCGCTCAGAAGAGCCCCCATCGCCCGCGCGACAGTCGCTAAATCACAGCCTGGCGTGAAGGGTGGGAAAGAAATGCAGGTCCACGCCAGGTCCCAGAGTCGAGTGGCAGGCGCAGCAGCGTCCCAGTCGATGAAGGCCCACTGGGAGTCGCCACACACCAAGTTCCACGGCGCAAGGTCGTTGTGACAGATGAGATCATGTCCGCTTTGTTCATATCGCCTATTCCATTGAGCGTCTTTCGGGATCTTGAAAGAGGCGGCCGCATCATGCAAATCTTTGATTAACGCGCCAACTCGACGCAAATCGGAGGAGGTGTGATTCTTGCTCTTGTGCCATAGAGGACCGGGAACATACTCCCAAACCTGTCGTCCCTGATCGTCAATTCCGAACGGCTTCGGGCTGCCTTCGAAGCCAACGGAACGAAGATGCATCACGAAGCTTTGAACAGTACTGGTAGAGAGTGTCACTGGTTTGCGCACAGTCGAGCCCAGCCGCACCACTGATTCGGCAGTGTTACCACCCGTCAGTCGCTCCTCTTGCTCAGGTTTGGAAGACACGTTTCTCATGCGTTCTTAGAGTAGTCCCGACACGCTGGCTTGTCGCCTGCCCTCCGCTCGCATACCCACTCACTCCTAAGCTAGCCGTACCCTACACTCCTACCAAGCCCGCCTCCGTGGAACCCGTCTCTCGTTTCACTCAACTTTCTGCAGTGCCGCCAGGCCGCGCCACACGCTCTCGATGTCTCCCACGCTGGCTGCCACTCTCGCCGTCACCTGCTCCCACAGCGGCATCGCGGCCTGCAGCACGCTCATCCCGGCCTCGCTCAGTGCATACGACTGCACGCGCCTGTCTTTCGTTCCTGCCTCCGCCGTCACCCACCCCGCCGCCAGCATCCCGCGCATGTTGCGCGACAGCGTCGTCTGGTCCAGGTCCACTGCCACGGCGAGCCTTCCCTGGCTCACTCCCGGCCGAGCGCGCAGGTGCTGCATCAGCTCAAACTGCGCCGGGTTCACGCCTGCCGGCCGCAGGGCGTCTTCATATAGCCGCACCATCCGCCTGGCCAGCCGCCCCGGCTTCCCCCGCGCCCAGGCCCTCCGCGCCCTCGAAAAAGTCATCCGCACCGCCGCCCGCAAAGCCCACCTCACCTGAGCTCCCAACAAGCGAAGCGTTGCTTCAAACCACTTCCGATAGCGTAAGCCCCATCTTGCGTCTCATTCCTCGCTTGAGTCTCGAACTCGTTCCTGATCGATCAGTCTCGCGACGCGCAGCTGTACCTCATCACGAATCGCACGAACCTCCTCGATGGGCAGCCCCTTCGGATTTCTCAACGGCCAATCGTCACGGCGCAGGCCATGAATATGCGGACACTGGTCCCCGCAGCCCATTGTGATGAGAAGCTGTGCCCCTCTCGCGAGCTCCTCCGTAAGCTTCTGCGGCTTTGCATCGCTCAGATCGATGCCCACGTCTCGCATCACGGTGAGTACTTCGGGATGCACCTGCTCGCCCGGCTGCGTTCCCGCCGAGATCGCACGCGCCCTCGCAGGGTCTGCGAGTTGATTGAAGAAAGCGGCGGCCATCTGCGACCGCCCTGCATTCTGAACACAAGCGAAGATAACGGTGAGCATGAACTTCCTTTTCAGCAGGAGATAGGGCCGCAGCGTGCCGTCAGCGGAATCTGCCGGAACGTCTGCTTCCGGCGTTGTTGTTGCATCACTTGCTCGATGCGGCCGCTCCGCACTGCGACCACTACAGTTCGTGAACTCTGGTGTCTGCGCTACAACATATACGTTATTGCGAATATAGCTCTTGCAATCATATTCGTCAAAGCATATACATAGGGCATGGCACGTAGCGATCCATTCGACATGCAGACATTCTTTCAGGCACTCGGCGATAACACTCGCCTCCGCCTGCTCAACCTGATGGGAGAGCAGGAGGTCTGCGTCTGCTACTTCGTGGAAATACTGGGCGGTCCGCAACCGAAGATCTCTCGACACCTCGCCTATCTGCGGAACGCAGGCATCGTGTCAGCCCGGCGTGAGGGCAAGTGGATGCACTATCGCATCGTGATCCCGCCGCACAGCGGAGCCTCGCAGATTCTTCGACAGACCATCGACTGGCTGAAGGAAGACAAGGCCATGCAGGCGGATCGGGCGAGGCTTACCAGGGCTTGCTGCGCGCCTGCGAAGTACGCGCTGGGCGGTGCACCCGTACCGGCTGCGATCCACTGTTGCGAGGTACGCCTGTGAGCACCGCCCTCTGTGCTCCGGCACAACGCAAGACGCTTTCGTTCCTGGACCGCTATCTCACGCTATGGATATTCATCGCGATGGCAGCAGGTGTGAGCATCGGGCATCTTGTTCCCGGCTCTGCTGCCTTCGTCAATCGATTTCAGACCGGGACGACGAACATTCCCATCGCCATCGGCTTGATCGTCATGATGTTCCCGCCTCTGGCGAAGGTGCGTTATGACAAACTCGGTGAAGTCTTCCGGAACCGGCGCATTCTCGGACTATCGCTGGTCCAGAACTGGCTCGTTGGACCACTGCTCATGTTCGCACTGGCGGTGATCTTCCTTCGGAACGAGCCGGCCTATATGCGTGGCCTCATCCTGATCGGCATCGCCCGGTGCATTGCGATGGTGTTGGTTTGGAACGAGCTTGCGGCGGGTGACACGGAGTATGTTGCCGGGTTGGTCGCAATCAACAGTGTCTTTCAGGTCTTCTTTTACAGCGTCTACGCGTGGGTGTTCCTGACGGTGTTCCCTCGCTGGCTGGGCCTACAGGGAAGCTCCATCGACATCGGCATCGGCCAGATTGCAAAAAGCGTCGGCCTGTATCTGGGTGTGCCGTTCGCCGCAGGATTTCTCACCAGGTACACGCTCATCCACGCCAAGGGTGAACATTGGTACCGAACCCGCTTCGTGCCTCGCATCAGCCCGTTGACGCTTGTGGCGCTGCTGTTCACGATCCTGGTCATGTTCTCGCTCAAGGGCGATTTGATCGTGCGCTTGCCACTGGACGTCGCGAAGATCGCACTGCCGCTCGTGGTGTACTTCGCTGTTATGTTTCTGCTGAGCTTTTGGATGGGAAAGAGGTTGGGAGCCAACTACGCTCAATCCGCAACGCTTTCCTTTACCGCTGCGGGCAACAACTTCGAGCTGGCAATCGCCGTCGCGGTCGCCGTGTTCGGCCTGAACTCTGGCGAGGCGTTTGTGGGCGTGGTGGGTCCGCTCATTGAAGTCCCGGCGCTTGTCGGGCTGGTCAACGTCGCATTCTGGCTAAGGCGACGCATGTACAACATGGTCGATTAATTCCGGAACGGGATACGGCAGACATCCTGCGCGCGAACTGCATTTACTCCTCCGCCGGGTCAAGGGATGCCTCACGGGAACCCGTCTCTCGTTTCACTCCACTTTCTGTAATGCCCCCAGCCCGCGCCACACGCTCTCGGTATCTCCCACGCTGGCTGCCACTCTCGCCGTCACCTGCTCCCACAGCGGCATCGCGGCCTGCAGCACGTTCATCCCGGCCTCGCTCAGTGCATACGACTGCACGCGCCTGTCGTTCGTTCCTGCCGCCGCCGTCACCCACCCCGCCGCCATCATCCCGCGCATGTTGCGCGACAGCGTCGTCTGGTCCAGGTCCACTGCCACGGCGAGGTTTCCCTGGCTCACTCCCGGCCGCGCGCGCAGGTGCTGCATCAGCTCAAACTGCGCCGGGTTCACGCCTGCCGGCCGCAGGGCGTCT
>JAJZFE010000174.1 GCA_021798655.1 Acidobacteriota bacterium
CACCATCCTCCTCGACGAGCACGACATCCGCGACCTCACCCTCGCCTCGCTCCGCAAACAGATCGGCAAGGTCACCCAGGAGACCGTGCTCTTCAACGACACCGTGCGCAGCAACATAGCCTACGGCCAGCCCGACGCGCCCATGGCCCGCATCGAAGCCGCCGCCCGCGCCGCGCTCGCGCACGACTTCATCCTCCGCCTGCCCAACGGCTACGACACCGTCATCGGCGAACGCGGCGCCAGCCTCTCCGGCGGCGAGCGCCAGCGCATCGCCATCGCCCGAGCCCTGCTCAAAGACGCGCCCATCCTCATCCTCGACGAGGCCACCAGCTCGCTCGACACCGAATCCGAAGCCGCCGTCCAGGCCGCACTCGCCAACCTCATCGAAGGCCGCACCGTCCTCGTCATCGCCCACCGACTCTCCACCGTCCGCCGCGCCGACCGCATCGCCGTCATGGAACACGGCACCATCACCGAACTCGGCACCCACGACGAACTCCTCGCCCGCAACGGCACCTACTCCCGCCTCTACAACCTCCAGTTCGCCGACACCGACCTCATCGCCGACGCTCAACCCGCTCTCTAGGTTCTAGGTGCCAGGTTCCAGGTGCTAGCTCTCAGCTTCTAGCTTCTAGCTCCTAGCTTCTAGCTCCAAGCTCCAGGCTCCAAGCTCCAAGCTCCAAGCTCCAAGCTCCAAGCTCCAAGTGAGCCTCCGATCAAAATCTGGACGACATATTTCGGTTTGTCATTCCGCAGCGAAGCGGAGGAATCTGCATTTTGCCGAACACGGCGAGCATTCTGCGGGACTCAATCAGAGAGCCCCGAGCACCTAGCACCTGGCACCTAGCCCCTGGCCCCTAGCCCCTCCCCCCTCATCGTCTACACTGAACACACCCATGGCCGGCATCCTCTTCATCATCTCGGCGCCCAGCGGATCGGGCAAATCCACGCTTGTCAGCGAGGTCCGCCGCCTCGTCCCCGGCCTGGAGTTCTCCATCTCCTACACCACCCGCGCCCCCCGCGGCTCCGAAGAGGATGGCCGCGAGTACCATTTCACCGACAAGGCCACCTTCGAGCGCATGATCGCCCACGGCGAGTTCCTCGAATACGCCACCGTCTTCGGCAACCACTACTACGGCACCGCCGTCTCCGCGCTCGACCACGCCCGCGCCCAGGGCAACGACCTCCTGCTCGACATCGACGTCCAGGGCGCGCTGCAGGTGATGAAGAAGATGCCGCGGGCCGTGTCCATCTTCATCCTCCCGCCCACGCCCGAGGTCCTCGAACGCCGCCTCCGCAACCGCAGCCAGGCCGAAGGCGTCGCCGACGAGGCCGAGATCGAAAAGCGTCTCTCTCAGGCCCGCACCGAGCTGCAGCAGCTCCACGACTACCAGTACGCCCTCGTCAACGACGTCCTCGACCAGGCCGCCTCCGAGATGCGCGCCATCGTCCTCGCCGCCCGCCACGACGCCACCCCCGACGACACCACGCTCGCCGCCGCCTGTCTCACCTCGCAACACTCCCCGCGCCTCAACGCCGCCCTCGCCAGCTTCAGCAGCACAATTCCACAATAAATTTTCCACACCCGGTTAACTTCTCGGTTACGATACATGCAAACCCCCCGGAGGTCCTTGCATGGCCCTTAGCGAGCAACCGTCGCTGCTTCTGCAGAACAAGTACAGCCTCGTCAAAGGCGCTGCACGTCGCGCCCGTCAGCTGCAGTCCGGTGCGCCTCCACTCGGCATCTCCAACTCGCTCAAGGCCTGCCGCGTCGCCGAAGACGAGGTCCGCTCCGGCAAGGTCACCTACACCGTCGGCCTGCGCAAGCCCGCCCCACCCACGGCGATCGCATAGCTCCACGAACTTGCAGGCTCAGCCGGGCGCAACTCTCTTTTGGGCCTGTCATTCCGCAGCGCAGCGGAGGAATCCGCTTCCTGCTCCCGGCAACTGCGCGCGACAGCCACCCGTTTCACAGCGCACCCGGTAAACTGGTACACAGATGAGCGTCTCTCCCGAGCAACAGCTGCGTGCCTACGTCGACTACCTCCGCGACCTCGGCGTCTACGACCTCTATCGCCGCGACGACCCCGCCACCCTGCTGCCCGAATCCCTCCGCGCAGCGCTCACCGCCGCGGCTCCCGCCACCAGGCCCGTCGCCGCCCCGCGCCCGCAGCCCGCAGTGAAACTCACCCCACCGCCCGCAGCACCGGCACCAGCGCGCACGGCATCGACGCTCCCGCGCCCCGCCGCCCCCGCGCCGCCCAGCTACTTCTCCCTCGAAACCGAACCCGCCCTCTCGCCGGAGCTGACCGCACCCATGCCCAAGCCAAGCTCCTTCGACGAGCTCGTCCCGTTGCCCTCCGCGGTCATCCCCGCCGCCGACCGTCCCGCCGCCCTCGAAGCCCTCCGCGCCGAGATCGGCGACTGCACCCGCTGCCCGCTCGCCTACGCCGGCCGCCGCAACATCGTCTTCGCCGACGGCAGCCCCACCGCCCGCCTCATGTTCATCGGCGAAGGCCCCGGCGCCGACGAAGACGAGCAGGGTCTCCCCTTCGTCGGCAAGGCCGGCCAGCTGCTCAACAACATGATCACGGCGATGGGCCTCCAGCGCTCCGACGTCTACATCGCCAACATCGTCAAGTGCCGCCCCCCCGCCAACCGCACGCCGGAGTTCGCCGAAGCCAGCACCTGCTCGCCCTTCCTCATCCGCCAGATCGACATCGTCCGCCCCGAGGTCATCGTCGCCCTCGGCGCGACCGCCGCGACCTATCTCCTCGGCGTCAAGCAATCGCTCGCCTCCCTGCGCGGCCAGTGGCACACCGCCCGTGGAGCCAAGGTCGCCGTCACCTACCACCCCGCCTTCCTCCTCCGCGACCCGCGCCAGAAGGGCGAAGCCTGGAAGGACCTCCAGCGCGTCATGGCCGAACTCGGCCTGCAACCCCCCCCCCCCCCCCCCCCCCCCCCCCCCCCCCCCCCCCCCCTCGCCACCCCGCCGCAGCCGTCCCTCGCCGCCCTCCCGCACAGCCGCCCCTCGCCGCCCTCCCGCACCCTTCCTTTTGTCATCCCGCAGCGCAGCGAAGGGATCTGCATCTGCATCTGCACCTACACCTCTCGCATCTCCCCTCTCACATCTCGCATCTCGCATCTCACATCTCGTATCTCGTATCTAGCACCTAGAACCTAGCACCTAGAACCTAGCACCTAGCCCCTTTGTCTCCACAGCCATCTCTGCTAGACTTACGAAGTACCCAAACGTGGGGCTGTAGCTCAGCTGGGAGAGCGCCTCGTTCGCAACGAGGAGGTCAGCGGTTCGATCCCGCTCAGCTCCACCAATTCTTCCCTTCCATCTCCATCCACATCTCCCAGGGGGTTCTCCCTTGCGCGTTGACGCCCACCACCACCTCTGGCGTTACACCCCCGCCGACTACGGCTGGATCGACGACGCCATGCGCGTCCTCCGCCGCGACTTCCTGCCCGCCGATCTCGCCCCGCTCTGCGCCGCCGCGCGCATCGACGCCACCGTCGCCGTCCAGGCCCGCCAGTCGCTCGCCGAGACCCACTGGCTCCTCGACCTCGCCGCCCAAAACCCCCTCATCGCCGGCGTCGTCGGCTGGGCTGACCTCGCCTCCCCGGACCTCCCCGCCACCCTCGAAACCCTCCGCACCAACCCGCTCCTCAAGGGCCTCCGTCATGTCGTCCAGGCCGAACCCGACGGTTTCCTCGACGCCCCGGCCTTCAACCGCGGCATCTCCGCGCTCTCCCCCACCGGCCTCGTCTACGACATCCTCATCTTCGCCCGCCAGCTCCCCGAAGCCACCCGTTTCGTCGATCTCCACCCAACGCAGTCCTTCGTCCTCGACCACATCGCCAAACCGGCCATCCGGAATCACGCCACCGGCGAACTCGCCCACTGGTCCGCCGCCATCCGCGAGCTCGCCCGCCGCCCCAACGTCGCCTGCAAGCTCTCCGGCATGGTCACCGAGGCCGACTGGCACACCTGGTCTCCCGCCTCGCTCCAGCCCTGCTTTGACGTCGTCCTCGAAGCCTTCGGCCCCACGCGCCTCATGGCCGGCAGCGACTGGCCCGTCCTCAACGTCGCCGCCACCTACACCCAGTGGTGGCAGACGCTCGACACCTGGCTCGCCCCCCTCACCCCGCACGAACGCGCCGCCATCGAAGGCCACACCGCCGCCCGACTCTACAACCTCACGCTCCCCGCCTAGCCCCAGACTTTCTTTCGCCAAATGCCGGCCAAACTCCCTCTGTCAACCCCCAACCCACCACCCAAAACCCCTAACCCATTCATCCCAAACGCCTTAACACCGCAAAACCAAAAACACATTCTCCCCCTCCCACTCGATACAATAGAAATAGGACTGGAAACTGGCAAACAGGAGACGGGCTCACAGGACACGGACCGAAAAGCATCGCCCCGCGAAAACCGCCCGCAACCCCAATGTTTTGAATATTATACCCGTAAAATCTTTGCAATCAATATTTTGCAGCCACAACACCGCGTAACTCATTGATTCCAGAGATCAAGCAAAAAATAGAGGGGGGGGGGGAGGGGGGTACCCCGACGCCGATCACTTCGGCAGCGGAATCTGCCGCGTCTTCAGGTACTGCTGCAGGCGGCCCAGCGGCTGCTGCGACCGCGTCACCTTCGCCGACTTCGCCGACGTCACCGCCCAGATCACCGCCGGCCCATCGCTCAGCCGCGCCCGGATCACCGACTCCTGCATCACGCGATACACCGCCACCGCGTCCGCGCCGTCCACCGCCAGAATCGGCAGCCGCAGCCGCTTCGCCACGCTCTGCATCGCGGCCCAGCTCAACGTGCCCGCCTTGCCGCCGCCCACCGCGTCCTCGCACACAAACACCACCGGCAGCCGCTGCTCCAGCGCCCAGGCCATCGCCTCCGCCCAGCCCGGCTCCGCAAACCCGGCCCGCGTGTACGCCAGCACCAGCCCGCCCGCAACACTGGCCGTGATCCCCCGCGCCGCGCCCACACAACCCGCCAGCCGCTCCTTCACCGGAACCGCCAGCCAGCCCGCAGCCTTGCCGTCCTTGCCCACCGGGGCCAGGGCCTCGGCTGAATCATCGCCCGCTTCGCCGCACAGCACATCGCCCGGCAGCAGCTGCATACTGGTCGCCGCCAGCAACGCCTCGCGCACACCGAACTTCGCGCCGCGCTTCCTTCGCGTGAGCTGTTGCTCCAGCTCGCGACAGCGCAGCACGCGCAGATACAGTTCACTCAGCTTGCGATGGGGAAGCAGCGGATTCTCAGACAAGCAGGCATTTCCTCGTACGTACTGGATTCGTTGGCGCGGTCACTCCCGCGATGGTTTCTGATCCCGCAGTTTCTTGTAATCCCGCAGCTTCGTGTCACTCCGCAGCGCAGCTTCTTTGTCATTCCGTAGCGCAGCGGAGGAATCTGCATCTCTGCCAACCGACCCTCCTGCGCCTAAGCCATCCTACGCGTGCGCCGCTCCCCTGCCCTCGGTGGCGATGCCCAGCTCCGCAAACGCCTTCTCCGCAGCCTTGGCCTTCACCACGCCTTCGCGTACCAGCTTGGACAGCGTCGCCGCCACAATCGACGCGGCATCCACCTCGAAGTGCCGGCGCAGATGTTCGCGGTTGTCGCTGCGGCCAAAGCCGTCCGTGCCCAGCGTCACCAGCCGGCCGCCCAGCCACGGCGAGAGCGAATCCGGCAGCGACTTCATGTAATCGCTCGCCGCAATAATCGGTCCCGCAGCCTCGCCCAGCGCCTCCACAACGTACGGCTTCTTCTCCTTCGCCGCCGGATGCAGACGGTTCCACCGCTCCACATCCAGGCAGTCGCGGCGCAGCTCGTTGTAGCTCGTCACGCTCCACACATCGGCCGCCACGTTGTACGTCTCGGCCAGCATCTGCTGCGCCTTGAGCACCTCGTTCAGGATCGGTCCTGACCCGAACAGCTGCACCTGTGCAGGCTTCTCCGCAGCCTTGAACCTGTAGATGCCGCGCAGAATCCCCTCGCGCACGCCCTCGCCCTCCGGCATCGCAGGCATCGCATAGTCTTCGTTGTACATCGTGATGTAGTAGAAGCAGTCCTCCGCAGCCTGATACATCCGCCGCAGCCCGTCCTGCACAATCACCGCCAGCTCGTACACATACGCCGGATCGTACGTGATGCACGTCGGAATCGTGCCCGCAAGCACCGGCGAGTGACCGTCCTGGTGCTGCAAGCCCTCGCCCAGCATCGTCGTGCGGCCCGCAGTTCCACCCATCAGGAAGCCCTTGCCGCGCGAGTCCGCAAACGCCCAGGCCATGTCGCCAATGCGCTGGAATCCGAACATCGAGTAGTACATGTAGAACGGAACCATCGGCAGCTTGTAGTTGCTGTACGCCGTGCCCGCCGCGGTGAAGCTGGCCATCGAGCCGGCCTCGGTGATGCCCTCTTCGAGGATCTGCCCGCTCTTCTCCTCGCGATAGCTCAGCAGCATGTCCGCGTCGTGCGGCGTGTACTTCTGCCCCTCGCTCGCGTAGATGCCCACCTGCTTGATCACCGACTCCAGCCCGAACGTGCGGCCTTCATCGGGCACAATCGGCACCACCAGCTTGCCGACCTTCGGGTCCTTCAGCAGACCCTTCAGCATGTTCACAAAGCCCATCGTCGTCGAGACGGCGCGGCCCTTTGACCCGCCCAGCCACTCCGCAAAGAACTCCAGCTTCGGCGCTGCAAAGTCGATCTCCGGCACCTTCCGCTCCGGCAGATACCCGCCCAGCGCCTGCCGCCGCGCCTGCAGATACTGGATCGCCGGATCGCTCTCCGCCGGCTTGTAGAACTGCGCGTCCTTCGCCGCTTCATCCGGCACAGGAATATCGAACTGCTTCACGAACGCTGCGAGACCGTCATCGGTCAGCTTCTTCTCGCTGTGCGTCGCGTTGCGCGCCTGCGCGGTTCCCATGCCATAGCCCTTCACGGTCTTGGCCAGGATCACCGTCGGTCCGCCCTTGTGCTCCAGCGCGCGTTTGTACGCGTTATAGATCTTGCCCGGATCATGACCGCCGCGGTGCAGGCGGATCAGCTCCTCATCGCTCTTGTCCTTCACCAGCTCCAGCAGCTCGGGATACTTGCCGAAGAAGTGCTCGCGCAGATACGCGCCGCCCTTCGCCTTGTACGCCTGGAAGTCGCCGTCCACACACTCTTCCATGCGCTTCAGCAACAGGCCCTGGTGGTCGCGCTCGAACAGCTCATCCCAGTCCGAGCCCCAGATCACCTTGATCACGTTCCAGCCTGCGCCACGGAACATGCCCTCCAGCTCGTCGATGATGCGCTTGTTCCCGCGCACCGGCCCGTCCAGCCGCTGCAGGTTGCAGTTCACCACAAAGATCAGGTTGTCCAGGTGCTCGCGGCTGCCCAGCGAGATC
>JAJZFE010000411.1 GCA_021798655.1 Acidobacteriota bacterium
CCCCCCCCTCTATTTTTGCTTGATCTCTGGAATCAATGGGTTACGGGGTGTTGTGGCTGCAAAATATTGATTGCAGAGATTTTACGGGCAAAATATTCAAACGATTGGGGTTAGGGGTGCTTTCCGTCGGGAGAGGTCGTCGGGGTGATGCAGATTCCTCCGCTGCGCTGCGGAATGACAAGTCAGAGGGGCGGGGGCTTCGGGTCTGGGCGGCGGTTGTTGGTCTCGGTTGTTGGTTCTCGGTTGTCAGTTGCCGGTTGCCGGTTGCCGGGTCTCAGTGCTTCCCCCTATTTCTATTGTAGCGAGTGGGATGGGGTGAATGTGTTTTTCATTTTGAGGGGGTAACGCGTTTTAGATGTGTGAGTTGCGTGTTTTGGATGGTGGTTTGGGGGTTGACACGGCGAGTTTGGCGGATTTTTGCGGAAAGGCGTCTAAAATTGCGATAGCTGCCCGGTTGCGGCGGCGATGCGCTACTGCGCCAACGAAGGTTCCGGCTCGATGAAACTGCGCCCTGTGTTTCTGGTTGTGTTGATCCTGGTGGGTTTTTACTGGCTGAGCACGCGGCTGATGCCGGCGGGGGCGCTGGCGAAGATGATGCACGCTGGCGCGGTGAATACGGACGGCACGAGCAGCGCGACGCTGAGCGGGCCGCTGGGCAGCTTTGGGCTGACCGAGGCCAAGGCCGCGCCGGCCTTCGACAGCGAAGAGGAGCAGAACATCGGCGTGTACAAGAAGGCGATGCCTTCGGTGGTGAACATCACGAGCACGCAGGTGGCGTATGACTTTTTCTATCGGCCGGTGCCGCAGCAGGGGCAGGGATCGGGGTTCGTGCTGGACAAGGACGGCCACATCCTGACGAACAACCATGTGGTGGACGGCGCGCAGCAGGTGGAGGTGACGCTGTGGAACGGCAAGAAGTACAAGGCGACGATTGTGGGGACGGACCCGAGCCATGACGTGGCGCTGCTGCAGATTCATGGCGCGACGGGGCTGGAGCCGGCGACGCTGGCCGACTCCAGCGGGCTGCTGGTGGGCCAGCGGGTGTATGCGATCGGCAACCCGTTCGGATTTTCGGGCACGATGACGCGGGGCATCATCAGCGCGCTGCGGGCGGTGCAGCTGCCCAGCGGGATGAAGATCGACAACGCGATTCAGACCGATGCGTCGGTGAATCCGGGAAACTCCGGCGGGCCGCTGCTGAACTCGCACGGAGATGTGATCGGGATCACGACGATGATTGCGACGAACCCGAACAGCAACGCGGATCAGTCGGCGGGCATCGGATTTGCGATTCCGATTGCGACGGCGAAGGCGGTGCTGGACGACTTTGCGAAGTATGGGCACGCGCGGCGGCCGTCGCTGGATATCGTCACGATTCCGATTGGGCCGGACATTGCGGACCAGCTGGGACTGCCGTCGATGCCGGGCATCCTGGTGGAGCGGGTGTTGCCGGGCGGTGCGGCGCAGGTGGCGGGCATCCACGGCGGCACGCAGCGGATGTACATGGGCAACGAGCCGGTGATGCTGGGCGGCGACCTGATCGTGGGGCTGGATGGGCAGGAGATCGCCACGCCGCAGGACCTGGGCAACGCGCTGACCGAGCACCATCCCGGCGATGTGGTGACGGTGACGGTGTATCGCGGACGCAAGCAGATGAGCTTCAAGGTGACGCTGAGCGATTCGAAGCTGGCCGAGAACAACCAGTCGGCGTAGAGGCGGGCGGCAACGCAAACGGCCCGAGGACGGAGATCGTCTTCGGGCCGTTTGCTGTTCTGCGGTGAGGGGGTTATAGCGCTTTCCCATCAGGTATAGTCGCCGCCCAGGATGCAGATTCCTCCGCTTTGCTGCGGAATGACAAATCCTGAAGATTGTTGGCGACTACACCTGAGAGGCAACGGCTCTAGAAGTAGAGCTTGCCGGTGAGCTGCAGCTGGCGCGGTCCGTAGAGGACGTTGCTGCTGCTGGTGGGAGTGGCAAACGGAGTTGCGCTGGAGGGCAGCGGCACGATGCAGCCATTGCCCTGCCCCGCCGGACAGGTGACCGTGCCCGACAGTGTGGTGGAGGGAGAGGAACCTGGCGAGAGGAAGTTGTACAGGTTTGTGGAGACGCTCAGGTAGTTGGTGTGGTTGAGCAGGTTGAACGCTTCGGCGAAGACCTCGACGCGTACCATCCCGCGGATGGGGAAGGAGCGCGAGAGACGGGCGTCGATGTTGTGTACGCCGGGGCCCTTGAAGGCGTTGCGCGCGGCCACTGCGGTGGGAACGCGGCCGTTGGTGCCGGAGTTGAAGAGCGAGAGCTCGGCGCCGGAGAGGCCGCCGTCACCGATCTTCGAAGCCGGCGCGCTGGACATGAAGCCGGTGAGCGGCTCGCCGGTCTGCGCGGTGAGCGTGCCGGCGAGCTGGAAGCCGTCGAGCGCGTAGCGCGTGTACTTGTTGGTGACGAGGCTATCCACCGAGGGCGACGCGATGACGGAGCCGACGAAGCGGCCGGCGACGCTGAGGTCCGACTTGGCATACTCTGCCGAGCGGCCCTGACGATGGCCCCTGGCAAACGGGTCGATCGGCGTGTCCGTACCGTTGAAGGTGCCGTTGACGCCGGAGACCTGGCCGCCGTCCATCGCCTTGGCCCAGGTGTAGTTGGCCAGGACCTCGACGCCGTGCGCGAAGGGCTTGTGCACGGTGAAGACCAGCGAGTTGTAGCTGCTGTTCACGTCGGAGAAGCCGGTGAGGATGGAGCCGGTGTTGGTGGAGAGGCGCGCGGTGTAGAACGGCACGGTCACGGGAACCGGCGCCGCGGTCGCGGTGGAGTAGAAGTAGTACGTGTTGGTCTGCACGGAGGTGGGATCCACGTTGGTATCGACAAAGATCGGCAGGCGCAGAGCGCGGTTGCCGACGTAAGCGACGGTGAGCGTGGAGTGCAGCGGCATCACCTGCTCCACGGTGAGGTCGTAGGAGAACGACTTGGGGTTTTCGAAGTGCGGGTCGAGGCCGCGCGCCGAGATGGTGCCGAGCGAGAGGCCGGTGCTGACGGCGGGAGCCGCCGCGCCGGTGACCGGGTTGATGGGCGAGGGGCCGGGAGGCGTGAACTCATCCACACCGCCCTGCGGCGCGTTGGCCGCGTAGGCGCCGGACTGCTGGAAGACGCGGTTCGGCGTGCCTGCCGGAGCGGCCGCGTTGACCGTGTACGGCGAGTTCGGATTGGTGGTCGCGTTCACGTTGAACTGCTGCTGGTAGACGCCGTTCTCGCGACGCTGCGTGTAGTACGCGGAGTTGGAGTTGAGGCCGAAGAAGAGGCCGCCACCACCGCGGATGACCGTGCCCTCCTGCGGATTGTAGGAGAAGCCGACGCGCGGCTGCACCATGCCCTTGTAGTTGTTGATGGTGCTGGTGTAGGTCTGCGCGGGCGCGGAGGAGGTGTTCGGCTTGTCGGGCTGCGGGACCAGCTGCAGGTCGTAGCGGAGTCCGTAGGAGACCAGCAGCTTCGGCGTTGCCTTCCACGCATCTTCGGCGAAGAAGTCGACGTTCTGGTTCCAGAAGTCGTCGGCACCGATGTGCGTGATGGGATCGTTCACCTGGGTGAACGAGTTGTAGTGGCGGCCGCCGTTGACCTGGAAGACGTCCTGAATCCAGTTGGCGAAGTTGTACTCGTTGGTGCCGGTGGCGTAGGAGAAGCTGCCGTCGCCCTGGAAGAGGTTGGCGAGCTGCTCGTGGATCAGGTTGACGTCGCCGCCGGCCTTGATGGCGTGCTTGCCGAAGGTGATGGAGTAGATGTCGGTGAACTGGATGCGGTGCTCGTCGGGGAACGCGGCGCGAGGCAGCGCGCTGGTTTCGCCGTAGGCCGCGAGGCCCGTGAGGCTGATGGCCGGGCCGCCGGAGTTGGTGCCGGCGGTCTCGAGGTCGCGCGAGAACTGGAAGTGGACCACGTTGGCCGAACGCGCGGAGAGCGCGGTCTCCGCGTTGGCGACGAAGAACCGTTCGTGCAGATCGGCGCGGCCGTTCTGGCTGATGCCGCCGTTGCTCACGGTAGTGGAGGTGTTGTAGCCGTTGGGCTGCTTGAAGTCCTCAAACAGATAGCTGGCCGAGAGGTGGGTGTTGGAGGTGATCTGGTAGTCGAGGCGCGGGAAGTAGACGTCCTGCTTCACGTTGCGCGGAAATGCGCCAAGCTGCGTCTGCAGATAGGCCACAGCGGCGGAGCACTGGCTGGCCGAGATGCCGGTGATGGTGCTGGGATAGATGGCCGTGCCGCGCGTGATGTAGCCGGTGGTGCGGCCGTCGCACAGACCGGTGAGGTCGCTCAGGCTCTGCGTGGCGCTGTTGTAGGTGGACAGGTAGGCGATCGGCGTGACCTTGCGGTAGCCGTCGTAGGTGAAGTGGAAGAACAGCTTGTCCTTGATGATGGGACCGCCGACGGAGGCGCCGAACTGGTTCTGGGTTTTGACCGGCTTGGTTTTGGTGATGGGGTCGATGGCGTTGAAGCCGGGCGTGCGGTAGAACTCATACGCGTCGCCGTGGAACTGGTTGGTGCCGGACTTGGTGACGACGTTGATGATGCCGCCGGCGGCCTGGCCGAACTCGGCCGAGTAGCCTGCGTTCTCGGTGGAGAACTCCTGGATGGCGTCGACGGGATAGACGTACGGCGCGCCGATGGAGCGGCCGCGCGCCTCGGAGAAGAACGCCTGGTCGTTGTTCGCGCCGTCGACGAGGTTCGAGTTGTACAGGCCGGAGATGCCGCGGAAGCTGATGAGGCCGGTGAAACCGTCGGGCACAACGTTCGGCGTGAGCAGCACGAAGTTGTCGAAGCGGCGGCCGTTCACGGGCAGGTTGGCGACGAGCTTCTCATCGACCACCTGATTTGACGCAACCTTCTCGGTGTCGAGCAGCGGCGCGTCGGTGGTGACGACGACGTCCGTGGCGACACTGGCCGCGGGCAGTGCGGCGTCCACGGAGACCGTATCGCCGACGGTGACGGGAACGTCCTTGCGATCGACCTTGCCGAAGCTGCCGCCGCCGAGAACGACCTCGTACTTGCCGGGCTGCAGGAAGCCGACCGCGTAGTGACCTTCGGAGTCCGTGGTGGCGTTGTGCACGGCACCGGTGCCGGTGTCGGTGACGACGACGGACGCGCCGGGGACGACTGCGCCGGTGTTATCGCGAACGATGCCGGCGATGCCGCCAAGAGCGGCGGTCTGCGCGGCGGCGGACAGGACAGCAACGGCTGCCACGACCAGGGTAACGATCGCAGTACGGAAAGGGGTAGATCGGGTGTTGTGCATGGAGGCACTCCTGAAAGGGAAGAACTGCGGGCGCTTGGCCCGAGAGAAAAGCCGGAATCGCATGGCGGTCGATGGGACGCCTATGCGTTCACAATGTGACGGTGTTGTAATTTCTGAATCACTTTCAGGATCGCCCACCGGAAGGCAAGGTGTCAACCTCTGTCCGTTGCCCTGGACAGCGGGAGTGGCGCGAGGAGACACACGCCGTATGCGTCGCTGAACGAACGGTTTGTACCAGTTAGCGCATGAGCGTACCCACCGCGCCCGAGGACGGGGTGAGATGCAGGCTCTCGACCTGGCCGACAGAGTTCAGCGAGTGTGCCCACTGACGGCGGCGCCGCTTACACCATCGGCATCAGTGCAGTGTCTTCGGGATGACGGCGTGTTCGAGGAGCGTCTCAAAAGGGACGACTTCGAGCGTGGCCTCGTGGGTGGATTCCAGCACGACCGGGCAGGCGGCGCCGGCCTTGACGACCTGCAGCCAGCGGCCCGCGCAGACACACCAGCGGTCGCCGGGCTTGAGGCCGGGGAAGCCATACTGCGGCATCGGCGTGGAGAGATCGTTGCCCAGCTCTGCGGAGACGGCGAGGAACTCTTCGGTGACGACGCAGCAGACCGTGTGCAGGCCGCGGTCGTCGGGCCCGGTGTTGCAGCAGCCGTCGCGATAGAAGCCGGTGAGGGGGTCGAACCCACAAGGCTCAAGCGGTTGTCCGAGGACGTTCTTCTGCGGGGCAAGCTGCGGTTCGGTAGGCATCCGTTGATTGTAGCCCCGCCGTGCGCCTGGCTGGGACTGCGACGCGGCTACGACTGTGCGCTGGCCGCAGGCTCCGTGCTCATCGGCAGGGTGATGCGGATCACGGTGCCGTGGCGGACAGGATCGGTGGAGCTGCGCAGTTGCAGCTTCCCGCGCTGCTCCTCCACCATGCCGCGCGTGACCCACAGGCCGAGCCCGGTGCCGCGCTCGCCCTTCGTGGTGAAGAAGGGCTCGAAGACGCAGGCCATGTTCGCCGCATCGATGCCGTGGCCGTCGTCGGCGACCAGCACCGCGATGTGGTCGCCAAGGATGTACGCGCGGAGATGGATGGTGCCGCCGCCCGAGGTCATCGCCTCCAGCGCGTTCGCCACGAGGTTCGCAAAGACCTGGCGCAGGCTTGGGTCATAGTGCGCGTTCTCGATGCCGCTGGCGTAGCGCGTGCGCAGCTCGACGTGCAGCTGCGTCGCGCGCGAGGCGAACAGCTGCACCACTTCATCGAGCATCGCGCGCAGGTTCAACGTACGGCCCGGCACCTTGCGATAGAAGCTCAGCGTGGAGCGCGTGATATGCCCCACGCGTTCCAGCTCGCGCGCACCGATGGCCAGCAGCTCCTGGGCCTGCGTCGTCATCGTCTGATCCTGCAGCAGGAAGAAGATGTTGGTCAGCGCTTCGAGCGGATTGTTGATCTCATGCGCGAGCGTATTCGCCATGCGGCCTGCGGCGGCGAGGCGCTCGGAGTTGATCAGCCGCTGCATCAGGTCTGCCGTCTCCTGCTCGGCGACCTTGCGCGCGGAGATGTCTTCCACCACCCACAGCACCGTTGTGGAGGAGACGCCGGGGATATCGCCATCGTGCGTGAGCATGGAGACGGTGAGTTGCGCGGGCAGCGTGCTGCCGTCGGAGCAGACGATGGTGCGCTCCACGCGATAGCCGACGCGCTTGCCGGCGAGCAGCTCGGCATACAGCTCGGCGTCGATATCGTTCTCGGCCGCCAGCAGGAAGTCGTGCAGGCGCATGTCCAGCAATGTGTCCAGCGGCGCGTTGAGGCACTCGGCGAGGCGCTGATTCACGAGCAGGAAGTGGCCCTCCGGCGAGGTGTGTGCCATGCCGACGGCGGCCTGGTTGAAGGTGGCACTGAAGCGCTGCTGGGCAAGCCGCAGCTCGGCTTCGGTACGCAACCGTTCGCGGCGACGCTCTGCATCGGCAAGCTCGCGCTCGATGGCCGGGAGCAACCGCTCCAGGTGGCCCTTCAGAACATAATCGTGTGCGCCGGCGCGCATGGCGCTGACTGCCGACACCTCATCGATGGTGCCCGAGACGATGATGAAGGGAATGTCGGAGCCGCGCCGCTGGATGATGCTCAAC